>NZ_LASY01000156.1:0-5975 GCF_000973155.1 Grimontia sp. AD028
TGGGTGCAATCCGCTGCGGCAACGATCACCGATGAAGCAGATAAACCCTCGCTTTCAGTCGTTAATACCAATACCAATAACAAAGTCACTGAGTCAAATTGGGCCACTTTCAGCATAAAACTCAGTAAGCCAGTTGATCAGGCAACAAGCGTAAAAGTGAATGTATTCACGGGTGCCAATCCTGATATTACCAATAAAGACGTTGGGAATTATGAATATTGGACAGGCTCGGGTTGGGCTAATTTCAAGAGTGGAAGCAAAATGACCATCGCGGCTTTCCAGACTGAATTACAAATCCGCGTCAAGCCAATTAACGATAATAAAGTCGAAGGAAATGAACAGCTTAAAATATTAGTAAATCCGACTGGTGTTGAAACACATATACAAACAGGTCAGGTCGAAGGAACTGTGCTCGTACTTGATGCAGGCCACACAGACACAAGCAACAGTCAAGGCGGATTCGTACATTGGCACATTGATGGAGGCGGCGCCCAACATATCACCGGTAACCGTTGGCAACCAAATGAAAAAGTTTTCCTTTACGGCCCCGATGGCACCAGAAAAGCGGTGTACGCCGATAGCGACGGCTTTTTCCATGTGCAAGGCACTGATTATTACACTTCAGCCGGAACACTAAGTGCCATTGGTGCAAAAAGTGGCTCTTCCAAAAACAGTGTCAGCGTAACCCCCAATATCACTCCAATCGTGCTTGATTTAGATGGAGACGGCATTGAAACCAGCGATGTCACCGCAAACCCTGTGAGGTTCGACTACAACGGCGATGGTCAAGATGTAAGTACTGGCTGGGTATCTGGTGGTGATGGCCTGCTGGTTCGTGACATCAATAAAGATGGTCAGATCAATGATGGTTCTGAGCTATTTGGTTCCAACACCCTACTACAAGACGGTACGACAGCTGCCGACGGCTATGAAGCGATGGCACAGCACGATACCAACGCAGATGGCGTCATCGACAAAAATGATGCCATTTATTCCGAACTTGGTGTTTGGGTCGATAAAGATATGGATGGCGAAACAGATGAGGGAGAACTCCTCAGTCTGGAAGAAGCCGGCGTCGCTTCAATCAATCTGGAAGCACAATCCTCAGATATCGAACAAAACAACAATGTCATAGGCAAGACATCCACCTACACCACAACAGATGGCGAGGAGCGCACCGCTGCTGATGTTTGGTTCTCCACACAACAAGCGCCTGAAGAGGAAACAAGCCTTGTTGGTTTAATTGAAGAGCACAGTATCAGTGGGCTGGATAGTGCAGACCTCGTATGGCATAGCGAAGATGTCACGGATCAACCGTGGTCGGACACAGTCACAGACTTCACGGTTGGGCAGTCTTCCCTCGATCTTTCTGACCTTGTAAAGGACAGCCAGGACCATCTACTTAGCGAAGATAATGTCGACATGTTTGAACAGGATGGCTCCTTGGTACTCAGAGTCGATACGGATGGAGACCACACTTGGAATCAGGAGATCATTCTTCAGGATGTTTCACTGGATGACATTGTCGATGAGAACGGAATGATTAAGAGCGGTGTGTTTGGAGACGACAATGTTAAAGAACTCTTTCAGAAAGCGGCAGCTACAGACGTCGTCGAAAACACTTCCACACATTTGGAGAATCCAACTTTAGATGATCATCTCTAAGACATAGTTATACATCTTGTAATTTGGACATGGATGTAAGGTTTTCCTTTGACACAGGCCTTCCATCCAGTCTCGAAGCTGAGAATTAATGAAAATATCAACCTTACTCACCCGTAAGTAATACTTTTTTCGGCTCACACCTCGTTGGAAGGTAACAGATTGCAAGCATAAACTATGTACACAGCATGTAATGCATTACGGCCACATGTTTATGAAATGAGATGCATGGATGTTTTATCTAACTATTTCAAGTTCGCAACGTTTGAGTAGCGAGATTTGAATAGCGAAAAAGAGGATTTTGGTGTCTGGCCCTCGATAAAACGCCAAACAAACATAACTAAAGGAAGAGATATGAACGCGAATACCCTTACTACAATAACGCTCGACAATTTAATCGCTGGTGATGCTGCCTTAACATACGCGGAGGCACAAACAGATATAGACATAACGGGCATTGTTAGTGGGAATATAAGTGAGGGTGACACAGTTACTGTGTCCATTGATAACAACCAATTTATCGGTGTTGTCAGCGCTGACAACACATTTACTGTTTCTGTACCAGGTAGCACACTGGCTAGTAGCGAAACGCGAACAGTAACAGCATCTGTCGAAACGACGGATTCAAACGGCAACACATCTTTCGTCAATGACTCAAAGAGCTACAGCGCTTATGAGTCCACTGTTTCTTCTGTCACTTTGCTGAATAACGGCGTTGAAGGCAGCACAGCTCCGGGCTGGACAGTTAATCTTGATCAAGCAACCATCGAAGACACCACCGTCACATTGAGTGCCAATGATACCGTTCATAGCGCGAGCTATGGCAGTGACTACTCAGGTGTCATGCAAGTTTTCTCTCTTTCAGGTGAATTCCTCACCGAAGTAACGCTAAGTAAAGAGAACAAATTCAAAGCCGACATCACAGTACCTGCTGGTGAAGAAGGTGTTGTTGTCTATGCAATCACTTCGGACGATAACACCTATGAAGGTGATGAAACTATCGTTATTCGTGCTATCACTGGAAATAACTGGGTTAACTCTGAAGCGGCAATCATCTCGGACGAAAATGACAAGCCGACGGTCGCATCCGTCTCTGATGCCACAGTCAAAGAAGGTGGCCAAGCAGAGTTCGCATTTACCCTCAGTAATCCTTCTAACTTCGACACCAGAGTTCTCGTGTCACCACAGGCTGATAATACAGATATCGACTTTGACAACTTATGGATTGACCTAGGCAATGGCTGGGTTCAAGCCAATGGAGAAGTTACCACAGAAGGAACATGGATCACCGTCCCCTCCTCAGTCAAGCAAGTGAAACTCCGCGTAGATGTGCTTGAAGACAATGAAGTTGAAGGTAATGAGACGATTACTGTCAACGTATTAGCAGAAGGTCAAATCGAAGCAGCAACAGGCACAATCACCATTGTTGATGTCGTCGCGACTCCCCCTCTTGTTGACAGCATCACTGTTTTAGAAGAAGGCGTAGAAAGCGGCCAAGCTCCCGCCTTTCAACTAAACCTGACCAACGCCTACTTTCAAGACACCGAAGTCACGCTTAACGTTAATGACAATTTGCATGATTTCGACTTCGGCAAAGACTACGATGGCGCAATTCAAGTCTTTTCTATGTCAGGAGAGCTTCTGGATGAAATCAATCTTAGCACCCACAATGCTTTTAAAGCCGTTACCAACATCCCTGCTGGTGAGGAAAGCGTCATTATCCGTGTCAATGTCATTGACGACAACCTATACGAAGGTGACGAATCGCTTGTTGTACGAGCAGCAGTGAGTGGAAAACAAGGATGGGTGCTTTCTGGTGCCGCTACCATTACTGATGAGACCGACACCGTCACTGTGGCTGCCGTTTCTGATACCACAGTGTTTGAAGGTAATCACGCTGAGCTCACCGTCACGATGAGCAACCCTTCGACCACCAACAACACTGTATTGCTAACACCAAGCAACATCAACGACGCTGACTTTGAAAATGTATCTGTCAATTTTGGTAAAGGCTGGGTCAACGCGAGCTTTGACACTAACACTAATCAAATAAGCATTGACGTACCCGGCTCAGTGACCCTGTTCAAAGTGCGTTTCGACACAATCAGTGACAACATTTACGAAGGTGATGAAACATTCACTATCAGTGCGAGTGTCGACGGTCAAACTGAAAGTGTCTCAGGTAACGTGACGATTAAAGACATCGCAGGCGTACCGACAGTAGATAACATTGTCGCTGTTCGAGACGGTATTGAAGGTGGCGACGCGCCCGGCTTCAAAGTCAACATGACGAGCGTTTCAGCCTCCGACACCACAGTGACACTGAACATGGTCGACTCCCTCCATGACGTCAAATACGGTGTGGATTACTCCGGTGTCTTGCAGATTTATTCCGTCTCCGGCGAATTCCTCACGGAAGTTACTCTCGGTAGAGACAACAAATTCAAAGCCGATATTACCGTCCCGGCTGGTGATGACGGCGTTGTTGTTTATGTAATGACAACCGACGATGCCATCTATGAAGGCCCGGAGTCTGTGGTTATTCGTGCAGCCGTCAGTGGAGAGCAAGGCTGGGTCAACTCAGAAGCAGCTCTCATCACTGACGAAAACGACATTACTTTAGTCACCTCTATGACTGACGTGAGTGTCAATGAAGGTCAGCAAGCACAAACGACGGTCACTCTGAGCGGCGCTTCTATCAAACCTGTAGAAGTCACGCTAACCGCACAAATTGATGATGCAAACATCGCTTTAAACAATCTGTCTGTAAACTTCGGTGACGGCTGGGTTTCTGTTAGCGGAACGACTTTTACAGTTCCAGCTTCTGTTGACACCTTCGAGGTGCGTTTTGATAACACTGACAACGATGTATACAACGGTGATCAAATCATCACGCTCACTGCTTCCACTGCAGAGCAAACTGACGCAGTAACGAGTACCGTCACCATTAATGATGACGCAGACAGACCACTTGTTAGCAACATCACCGTCGTGCAAGAAGACGAGGAAGGTGGAAAATTGCCTGGTTATCAGGTGAATATGACCAACACTTCCACCACCGACACTACGTTTAAACTAACGCTGAGTGACGGACTGCACACCTCTAATTTCTTTGTCGACTACACAGGTGTGATTCAAGTCTACTCGCTTGATGGTGAGTTTCTGGAAGAAGTTGCGCTAAGCTCAGCCAACCGCTTCAGAGCTGACGTTACCGTGCCAGCAGGTGAGAGTGGCGTACTTGTATATGTTGAAAGCGTCAACGACGACATTTACGAAGGTGACGAAACTCTGGTAGTCCGTGCGGGCGTTTTGGGCCAGCAAGGTTGGGTTAACTCTGAAGCAGCAACCATTACTGATGAAGAGGACCGCCCTTCCGTATCAAGCATTACCTATCTCAATGATGGTTCTGAAGATGGTCAGGCCGCTGGCTTCACCCTTAATATGTCAAACGCCTCCACCACGCCAACAACAGTTCAATTGCGTGTTGATGACGCTCTACATCAAGCAACTATTGGTGAAGACTACTCAGGCGTGATGCAGATTTACTCGCTGGATGGACAATACCTCCTTCAGGAAGTCATCTTAACCAGCGAAAACGGTTACATCGCAGACATCGTCATCCCCGCCTGGGCTGAAGGTGTCACGATTTATGCCGAGATCTTGAGTGACAAGCTAGAGGAAATTGATGAATCATTAGTTATTCAAGCTGCGATCATTGACGAGCAAGATTGGGTAACATCAGAAGCTTCAACCATCATCGACATCGACAATATTGCACCAGGTGAAGGCAAAGGACCGAATGGTACGGATGAAGCACCAGTCGTCGAAATCCCAGAAGCTACCGGCGGCGTGGGCGAAGAAGAGCTGACTGACGGCGTGGAAGTGCTGGTCACCCCGCCAACCGGCACCTTGCCAGGTGATACCATTACTGTCACCGTGACCCAACCGGATGGCACCACCAATGAAGTAACGACCACGGTCCCTGCTGGCTGGACAGACGGCACCGCTGTGCCTGTGACCCTGTCACCGGAAGATCTGGGCGGCACAGGCAGTGAATTGCCTGGCGACGGCGATTACACCATCACGGCAACCGTGACCGACACCGCTGGCAATACTTCAGTGCCAAGCGAAGAAACCGGTTTCAATATAGATACCGCTGCACCGGGTGAAGGCACCGGCACCGGCGGCACCGATGAAGCACCAACCGTAGTGATCCCTGAAGCCTCCGGCGGCGTGGGTGAAGAAGAGCTGACTGACGGCGTGGAAGTGCTGGTCACCCCACCAACCGGCACGCAGCCTGGCGACACCATCAC
>NZ_LASY01000157.1:0-28504 GCF_000973155.1 Grimontia sp. AD028
TCTGCCTTGCATAAAATCCCAACAAACTGCTGCAAAAATCATCACCAAAGGTCAACAGACCCTGGGGATACTGCAATGTCGCTAACACAACAACAAATCACACTGATCCAAACCAGTTTTAGCAAGGTGGAACCTATTTCTCTCAAAGCTGCAGAGATTTTTTATGACACCTTATTCTCTTACGATCCTTCCCTTAAAAGACTCTTTAAAGGGGACATTAAACAACAGGGCAGAAAACTGATGGCGATGCTCCATGCCGCGGTCAATGGGCTGAACGATCTTGAGTCTTTGGTGCCTGTGTTGCATCAATTAGCGCAACGTCATGAAGGCTACGGGGTAAAGAAAAGTCATTTTACGCCGGTCGGCAATGCCTTACTGCATACCCTTAAAGTCGGTCTGGGCGATGAATATACGCCAGAAGTTCGCGCCGCTTGGGTGGCCTTGCTCCACGTCGTTGCAGATACCATGAAATCAAAAATGGCGGCCTAGTCAGCTGCCAATAACACGCTCTCGCCTATCGGGTTCCGCTTAGACGCTTTTTCTATCGGCGTCACCTTCAATGGCAGCGGTAATTGCGGTGAGAGCAGTGCTTCCAATTCCCCGACATTCACTGCGGGACTCCCCAACCATTTTCTCTGAATATCCGGGTCGGGCGGCAGTATCAAAGGTATCGACTTCGCATGGTAAGGCGCGATTTTAGGGTGTGGCGGCAAAGTAACGATTGAGCATGACAGGACTTCTTCTCCGGTTCTCCCATCAATCCAGCGCCGGAACAAACCGCCAAACGCTATGGCACTCCCGACAGGCTCCATCGCATAGGCATTGCCTTGTTGGGTTTCGACAAAACCTGACGCTGGAATAATGCAGCGCGTCTGGCGAAAAGCGTCAAAACCCGCGCTACCTTTGACATTGAGTTTATCGCTACGGGTATTGAAGCTGGCGTATTTGGTGAGTGGGCGAATGCGTCCGTCCTCATGGTGCATCAGCAGCCACCAGCAGGCTTCTTTCAATACCGTCTCTTTCCCATTCGATAAGACAATACTGACCGTTTCGGTGGGTGCAATGTCGTTACTTACCCTAATCGGAAGTTGGCCTAAATCTACGCCCAAGCTATCCAACAGCGCATGCATATAAGGATCATCAGTGACGTTAAAGCGTCCGCACATTGCATATCCTTTACCTTTCAATACTCAATAAAGTGTATACAAGGGTCAGATTGCACCCAAAAAAAGAGCCGCAATTGCGGCTCTCAAGACAGTTTTGATCCGAGATTTACAACGAGACGATCTCTGGGCCAGAGAACGCATTCACCGCTGGCGCCTCGCCTTTGAATTTCTCGTAGTCCACCAAACAAGTGTATGCACTACAAGCCTGTGCAAGCTCAGAGGTACCGACATCCAGCGTCACCGTATTTGGGTCACCATAGGTGTCAATCGCACCAATTTCGGAGCCTGTCGGGCCATACCACGCCCCTTCCTGAATACGGATAACACCCGGTGGGTAATCGTCCGATACCACGGCGCCGGCAATCAGCTGACCACGGTCGTTAAACACGCGGATCAGATCGCCATCTTTCACGCCACGCGCTTTGGCATCTTCAGGGTTGATGTAGGCAGGCTCTCGACCCTGCACTGTGTAGGTTTCACGCAGTGCGGGCGATTCACACATCTGTGAGTGCAGACGTTTGTCTGGGTGACATGATTGCAACCACATCGGGAATTTCTCTGACCCCGGACCACCGTGAGAACGCTCGGCTTTCTCAAACCACATTGGGTGTTCCTGACAATACTCGTAACCAAATCCGCCGATTTTGCGGCTGGTGATTTCGATAAAGCCAGAAGGCGTACCTAATGGGTTGAGCTCAGGATCTTCACGGAACAATGCGTGACGGACAAAAGTGCTGCCCTTACCAAAGCCGACATAGCCATCCTTCCAGAAGGTTTCAAAGTCAGGCATTTCAAAGTTGCCTTTGTTGGCTGTCACACACTCGTTGTAGAGCTTCTCAACCCACTGCATCTCAGTCATTTCCTGCGCGTACTCTTTGTCTTTATTCAGACCAAAACGAGCAGTCAAACCCTTGAAAATCTCAAAGTCTGTGCGGGATTGATAGAGTGGATCCACCAGCTTGTGCATAGCAAGTACACCCGTCGCTGAATACGCACCGTAGAGGTCGATATCGTTACGCTCAAACTGGGTACAGGCTGGCAACACAATGTCAGAGAAGCGGCAGGTCGCTGTCCACGCAAAGTCGATGGTGATGGCCGTTTCAATGTTGTGGTAGGCCTTCTTCATCCGGTTGTGATCCTGATGGTGATGCCATGGGTTGTTACCACTCACCACAACCATCTTGATCGGCGGCAATTTCACTTTGCTGCCGTTGTAGTTGATCACTTTACCCGGCTCTTCAATCGCCTCTATCCATCGCGCCACCGGAATGGTGCTCGCATAGCCTTTGAAGTCACTGTTGTTGTATTTCGGCTCCATGCCAGGGTCGAGGTTTCGAGGGAAACCACCAGGACCAGCAGCGCCTGTCGCTGGCTCACCAATACCGCTGTAGTGATGCGCGTAAGAAACACCTGCGCCCGGAAGGCCAATACCGCCGAGCATACTCGCCAGTACTGCCCCCATCCAATAAGGCTGCTCACCGTGTTGCTGGCGCTGCACACACCAGCCGAACATCAATTGCGTGCGCTCACTCGCCAACATGCGGGCAAATTCGCGAATACGATCAGCTTCTACGCCGCATATTTTGGATGCCCATTCCGGCGTTTTTTCGACTTTGTCTTTGGTTTTACCCATAACGTAATCGATAAAAGGTTCAAAGCCGAGGCAGTAAATCTTGATGAATTCTTTGTCGTACAAATCTTCTGTGTAAAGGGTGTGCGCCAGTGCCAGCATGAAAGGCACATCGGTTTGAGGATTGATGTACTGATGCTCACAGCCAAGGAATTTCTGGGTCTTGCTGACCACAGGATCAACCGAGATCACCTTGATATCACCGCTGGCAACTTTGTCTTTGAGTTGATCGAAGTAGCCGTACACATCATGGGTTGGACACTGCCAGCCAACCTGAGCGTTTTTCACCGGATCGTTCGCCCAAATCACAATCTGCTTGGCATTATCCAACACCAACTGCCACGAGGTTTGCTGCGCGTATACTTCGGTTGAACCCAGCACGTAAGGCATGATGGTTTGTCCGGCACCTGTCGAATAATCCCCGATTTTCTTCACGAAGAAGCCGTGCATCGCCATCGCGCGCTGCATGTGAGTCGTACAGCTGTGGAACTGACCTGTCTGACGCCAGCCGGTTTGTCCTGCCAGCACGCCTGATGGACCATAAGTCTTCTGCACACGCTCAAGTTCGCTATAGAAGAGATCAAGCGCCTGATCCCATGTCACGCGAACAAAACGGTTATCACCGCGTGTGGTGTTCCAGCCTTCGGCACGTTTCAACCAATCAAGGCGCACCATGGGGTAGCGCACACGGGATGGGTTATAAATCAGGCCTTTCACCCCTTCCAACATTTCAGTCGGGTGTTTGTCATGGCTGAACGCAACCACCTCGGCGACTTCACCGCCGACGATACGGGCGCGGAATGCGCCCCAGTGAGAACCAGAGGTGCGCCAAGTGCCCTCCAGCAGTTCTGAATTGGCATGTGCGTCTGTAGCAACGAGAAGGCTGGGACCAATGACAGCCGTTGCACTGACAGACAACATGCCTTTAAGGAAAGTTCGTCTATTGATTGTCATGCTGTTATCCCTCTCAGTGTTCTACAAAGGTGCTGGAATGTTTCTGCAGGTACTTGAGCACCAAAGCCTGAGTTGCCTGATCAAAGTTAACAAAGCCCATCATGCCGTCGAACATGCCCGGCCAGGTGTTGGCATCAAAGTGCGCCACATCAGGCTGGGTATGACACAAGCTACAGTTGGTGTCGTAAGCCTGTTTTGCTTCCGTCCAGATTGGATCGATACTGTCAAGGAAGTCAGCTTTTTTCACCCAAAGATCTACCTCCACGCGCTGCCAGGTCAGGCCGGTTAGGTCGTCTTCTTTGGTTTCAAAAGTGCGGATATCGGTCTGGCTTTGTGCCACTTCTTTCGATAAGGCGGCGGAGGCAATATTCAGGCCAAAGTCTTCGTAAATCACACGACCAAAACCTTTCATCTTACGCCAGCCAGTGAGGGTGACTTTCGCCGCGCTGTCGTTCTCTTCAAGAATGGTCACCATAGAAGCAGGCTCGAGCACACCACCATCTTGTTGCAGGCCTTCATCAACATACATTTCCAGGAAATTGATGCTGTAAATCGGCGCACCTTTGTTGAAGTCTGTGCTGTGAGAACGGGAAATCAACTTACCGATCAAGCCACCGGTTGAATCCATTTCCGCTGGCAGTTCGTGAGCGATCCCTTTGTGGCAGTCGATACAGCTTTGGTCGGTTTGCGCCGCGTGCTGCATTTGGAAGCGCGACGTTGGCCTCATCTTGTCAAACTGCATGCTGGCGTAATTGTGGCAGGCCTTACACTCTTTCGAGCCATTGGCACTGAACCTCGCCCATTCATGCTGTGCCAGCTCCAGCCGCTTATCGAGAAACTTCTCCCGCGTGCCAATCACGCCGAAGACCTGGGCAAATACCTCTTTACTGGCCTGCATCTTACGGGCAATTTTATCGGTCCAGTTGTGCGGAACGTGACAGTCAGGACAAGTGGCACGCACACCGGAACGGTTAGACCAGTGGACAGTTTTCTGCAGCTCAGGGTATACGTTGTCACGCATGGAGTGACAGGAAATACAGAACTGCTCAGTGTTGGTCAGCTCCAGTGCGGTATTGAAACCACCCCAGAAGATCACCCCAGCAATAAAGCCCCCGAGCGTCAAAGTCCCGAGACTGATTTTGGTAGCAGGACGCCGCAGGGTCGCCCAAAGTTTTCTAAGAAATTCTTTCATGATTGTGTGCTCTTGATTGGGTCAGTGTATGTGCATCGCTGTTAGCCGTGACCCGGAGGGCCAAAAAAGAACACCTGACTCATCCAGATGAGAAAACCATATCCACCAATCAATACCACGCTGAGAATGGGGAACAGGAAGACGGCGATAAAGAAGAAAGCACGCCACTCAAACGTCCCTTTCTCGCCTTCCTGAACAATATCTGTTTCGCTTTTTTCCATGACGTTGTCCTCGCTTTTCCAGCTTCTTTTTATATGCCGAGCCGGAATTGAAAATGTGCTCCCCACAAGTCTAGGAGAGCATCGCTTTTCGCGTGTCTCTTTATTGACTCACTGAACAACACAAAGTCTTTGAATACAGTACGCTAGAGGGTATATGCGGTAGGAAGGAAAACTATTTCATTGTTAAGACTGGGGACAAGTTGTCCCCAGTCTTGAGTTTTACTGGCCTGTGGCCACTTTGAGGACTTCTGAAAGTTCGGTAAGCAGCTTTTGCGTATCGTCAGACAGACGGTTGATTTCACTGGTCGATTCCGAAGAACGGGTCGCGAGTTGACGCACCTCATCGGCGACCACGGCGAAACCTCGGCCATGTTCGCCAGCACGCGCTGCCTCGATTGCCGCATTCAGTGCGAGCAGGTTGGTTTGCTCGGAAATGCCGTCGATGACTTTAGCAATATTGGAAATCTCTGAGCTGGATTTCGCCACCCCATCCATGATTTCGCCCATGCCATCACGTTGCTGAACCTGAGCCGTCACATCTTTCACGAAAGCGGTGTACATGGTTTTGCCGTCAATCTTCACTTTGGAAAGAGACAAAAGGCCATGATAGACCTGCCCATCTTTACGGTGGATGGGCACTTCCCGGCTCGAACCGACAATTTTATCTTTACCTGTGACGCGGTTTGAATTCACGAGCGCATCATGGTTAGACTGAATTTCTGGCGGCACCAGTAACTTCACATTCTGACCAATCACTTCTTCCGACGAATAGCCCCAAAGCAACTCTGCCGCCGGATTAAAGAAGGTCACGATGTTGTTTTCATCGATGGTCACCACCGCATCCAATGCCTGTGACAAAGTCTGGTTGATAGATTCCTGCGCCATACGTTGGGCGGAAATATCTCGTACGAAGGCGGTATAACCGATATTGCCCCCGATATCGACTTTGGAGAGCGAGAAGTTCACCCAGATCCGGCTGCCATCTTTTCGCTGCATTTCCAACTCGCGCGCATTACCGACGATTTTGTCGTTGCCGGTACGGCGGTTGGTGTTGACGTAGTTATCATGGTTGGCCTGAAACTCATCTGGCACCAGCATGCGCACGTTATTGCCGACCACTTCATCCGCCGAATAACCCCATAGCTCCTCTGCAGCAGGGTTGAAGAAGGTCACGTTATTGTCGGCATCTATACTGACCACAGCATCAATAGCCTGACGAAGTACCTGCTCGGTTTCCTCACTGGCAAGCTTCTCTTTGGTGATGTCACGGGCAAACGCGGTATAACCCACTTCGCCCCCGACTTCGACACGCGACAGGGAGAGATTCGCCCAAATCCGGCTACCATCACGGCGCTCTAACTCGATATCCCGGCTCGTACCAACAATGATGTCAACACGGCTCTGACGGTTGGTGTTCACGTAGGTATCGTGAAACTGCTGGATTTCCTTTGGCACCAACATCTTCACGTTTTTTCCAACAACTTCATCTGCGCTGTATCCCCAAAGGGCTTCTGCTGCAGGGTTCATGTAGGTGACATTGTTCTGACCATCAATTGACACCACCGCATTCACAGATTGCTCCAGCATTTGCTCGTTGCGCTGACGTTCACCGTATTCCTTGGAAATATCTTTAACAAAAACCGATAAGCCCTTGCCGCCAGACACTGCAATTTCGGAGACATTCACTTCCACCCAAGCTTGACCATTGAGCTGGGTTTGAAATGAACCTGCATTCAGGCTTCCAAGATTGAATGAGGAGATATCTTTCCCCTTCGCATCTTTTGCAGACATATTGAAAAGCCGTTCTGCCGCTGCGTTGATGTAGCTCACACGGTTTTTACTGTCTGTGTAAAGCACTGCATCGTTGGCTTTGTCCAGTACTTGCTTGATGACGCTGTCGTTGCTGTTTCCGAAAAGTCCCATGTCTCTGTCCTACCTTGAGTATTGGAAGTCAAAAGCTCACATTTGTGACTAATACTCAAATCTTAGACATCGTTAGAGATAACCCCAAATATACAAAGTTTGTTTTTGCAACTTGGTGATAATTAAGTGCTAATGAAAACTCGTGGATTGAGACGCCGTATTTACAGTGTAAAGCAAGATAACACCCTAAAAGCCCGACAAATTGCACTACGCTGAAAGGGTTAACCCGTTAAGGAATAAAACAAAAACAATGAAACCCAGCGCATCACCTATTCTCTATCACATTTATGTGCGTAGCTTTTATGACAGCAACGGTGATGGCATCGGCGATCTGCAGGGCATCATCGACAAACTAGACTATTTTGACTGGCTGGGTGTTGATGGCATATTGCTTTCCCCTGTCTTTGAATCTCCCCTTAGCGACTTTGGCTACGACATCACCAGCCTTCGCGGACTCAACACCGAGTACGGTGACATGGAGACATTCACCAAGTTAGTAGCGGAAGCCAAAAACCGTGGGCTTTCCGTGATGCTGGATTTTGTCGCCAACCATACATCCAGCAAGCACCCATGGTTTATTGAAAGCAGTGCCAGCGCAACCTCCGCAAAGGCGGACTGGTATATTTGGGCACCAGCGAAAACCGATGGCACACCGCCAAATAACTGGCTGACCATATTCGGAGAATCTGCTTGGCGTTGGCACCCCACGCGCGGGCAATACTATTTGCACAACACGTTAAGCAACCAACCTGACCTCAATTACCGCAATCCCGACGTGGTGAGAGAACTCAATAAAAGCGTGCGGTTTTGGTTAGATACCGGGGTAAGTGGCCTGCGCTTGGATTCTGTGAACCTGTTTCTTCATGACGATAAGCTTCGCAACAACCCGCCCCGACATTTGGGCTGGCAGGATGACGCCCGTACCGATCCCTATCGTTACCAGAGCCAGCGATATAACATCAGCCGACCGGAAAACATTCACCTGCTCAAGCAACTTCGGGTGATTGCTGATGGTTACGACGATAAAAAGTGGCTACTGGGTTCTTTGAGTGATCCCTCTCCATACGCGGTAATTGACCGCTACACCAGTGAAGGTGACGCCCTGGATGCAGCCAATGTGTTCGAGTCGCTGAGTCTTTGCCACAGTGTTGGACAGGTGGGTGAGCAGCTCGATGATTTTATGAAGTCGGTGCATCCCGGCATAGGCTGCTGGAGCACGGGAAACCACGATATTGCCAGAACCGTCAGTCGCTGGCAGGACGCCAACAATCAGCCAGAGGCTGCAAAATTACTCCTGACTATGCTGATGTCGCTGCAAGGGGTGATCAGTCTGTTTCAGGGCGAAGAGCTGGGATTGCCAGAGTCCGATGTCCCTCCTTCTCTACGCAGGGATTTATTCGGTAAGCAGGTAATCGCCAATTATGTGGGTCGCGACGGATGCCGCACACCAATGCCCTGGCTAAGTGAGTCGGAAAACCTCGGCTTCAGCGCATCAGCTCCTTGGTTGCCAGCCGATCCGACGCATTCAGAATATGCCATCGATAAACAGCAACAGGATGAAAGCTCTGTGTTGCACTTTACCCGTGCCTTGCTTCATTGGCGCAAACAACATGTCGCCATGCAGCATGGTGCTTGCCGCGTGCTGGCCTACAACCAGACGCTGATGGTGCTGGAACGCCACCATGAGGAGCAAACCCTCATCATTGCACTCAATGCCTCAAACAACGAGGCAACTGTCAGGCTCAACCTGCCTTCTCCTGCAAAATCTCTTGCTCTCCCACACATGGCCGATGCCATGCCCGAAAACCGTGGCGTACTGAAGCTTCTCCCTTGGCAAGCTTGGGTCGGCGAGCTTAATCGTAGCTAACTAATTTAGGTTTGCCTCAACCTTGTTGCGCGTTAGGCATTGAAAAACAGGCCATACTTACCCGTGATGATCTTGACAATGATTAAAAAACTAGGACTTCGCTCTCGTAACAGAAGCCTTATATGTCGTTGAGATCTTCAAATGCAATGTCGCTTAAAGGAGTAAGTCATGACAGACCCTGTTGTATCCAATAACAAACCTATTAAAGTCGAGCTCGAAAAAGGTAAAGAATATTACTACTGCCGCTGCGGACGCTCGAAGAAACAGCCCTATTGTGACGGCTCCCATGCCGGGACGGAGTTTACGCCTCTGGCCTATAAGGCAGACAAAGATGGCGAAGCTTGGTTTTGCGCCTGTAAACACACCGGAAATGAGCCTTTCTGCGATGGCACCCATACCCGCTATGCAGATACGGATGTCGGAAAAGAAATGCCGCCGGTTCAAAGAGAAAGCGCTTCCCCCTCGCCAAAGGCGACCAAGGAAGAGCCTTACGTTGAGCTGATCCACCAGCTCGCAAAAGAAGGACTGGAAAAGTTTGGCCACCACGGGCCGATGACCTCCATGGGCGTGCCACGCTACCAACTCCCAACCTGGGACGATATCCAGATCATGGTGGCACAAATGGCAACGAAACCACTCTTGGATGACGCATCTGTCGGCACCGAACTTATCGTTGGTCCACGTGCGAAAAAGCCACTGAAACTCGACACCCCGCTGTTTGTGTCAGACATGAGTTTTGGTGCGCTGTCAGAAGAAGCCAAAGTTGCGCTGGCAACCGGTGCGGAAAAAGCAGGTACAGGCATTTGTTCGGGCGAAGGCGGCATGCTGCCTGAAGAACACGCAGCGAACAGCCACTATTTCTATGAACTGGCAAGTGCCAAATTTGGTTTTGAGCTTTCCAAAGTGCGCGATGTTCAGGCCTTCCATTTCAAAGGTGGTCAGGGGGCGAAAACCGGTACAGGTGGTCACCTGCCGGGCATTAAAAACCATGGCAAGATTTCTCAGGTGCGCGGTATTCCAGAAGGGAAAGATGCGATTTCGCCATCCACCTTCCCTGATTTGAAAACGCCTGCGGATTTTGCACGCATCGCTGACGAAGTGCGCCGTGAAAGCGGCGGCATTCCTATCGGTTTTAAACTGAGTGCCAACCATATTGAAGCCGATATCGGTTTTGCGCTGGATGCAGGCGCTGATTACATCATTCTGGATGGACGAGGTGGCGGCACAGGTGCAGCGCCGACATTATTCCGGGATCATATCAGTGTGCCAACCATTCCGGCGCTGGCCCGCGCAAGACGCTTCCTCGATGCACAAGGTGTGAATGACGTTACCTTGATCATTACTGGCGGGCTTCGCGTGCCGAGTGACTTTGTGAAAGCGTTGGCTCTGGGTGCGGACGGCATTGCCCTCTCCAACAGTGCGATGCAAGCGATTGGTTGTGTCGGGGCGCGCATGTGTAATTCCAACATGTGTCCGGCGGGTATTGCGACGCAAGATCCAGAACTTCGCAAGCGTCTGAATGTGGAGGCGGCTTCCGAGCGACTCTACAACTTCTTCACCGCATCAACCCATCTGATGCAGGTGATGGCACGCGCTTGTGGCCACGATCATCTGAGTAAATTCACTCACAGCGATCTGGCGACTTTCAATAAGGAAATGGCGGAGCTTTCCGGTATTCACTACTCCGGTACGGGCCCTTCAACGCTCTGATCCGATTCCATTGAGCAAAGAAAAGAGGCAGGACTAAATGTCCTGCCTCTTTCGCGTTTTAAGCCTCTATCCGGCTATTACGGCGTCACGACCAGTGACGGTTTGGTTTCGCCCACCACAGAGCGTTTGAAGGCCTTTCCGTCGCGATCAAACAGGTGGCAATAATCCGCAGGAAACTCAATACAACGTTTATCACCTGCACGGATATTGGTTTGCCCTTCGGTGCGAATCACCACTGGCTCAGCACTTTGCGGGGTGTTGAAGTACATCAGGCATTCATTACCTAACTGCTCGACAACACTCAACTCCACACCACCTTCCTGGATCGCATCTTTCTCGCCGAAACGAATATGCTCAGGACGGATCCCTATCACGCAAGGATCGCCGACGCTGGCACCGATCGTGTTGGCTGAGACTTCCACTTCCTGACCACGGTGGATCTGAACGCGGGTCGTCATCTCACCGGTTTCCACGATATCCGCCGTCAGAAAGTTCATCTTCGGTGAGCCGATGAAGCCGGCCACAAACGTATTCGCTGGGTGGTTGTATAGCTCAAGCGGAGAACCCACCTGCTCAACACGGCCAGCATCCAGCACCACGATCTTGGTCGCGAGTGTCATCGCTTCCACCTGATCGTGAGTCACGTAGATCATGGTTGCGCCAAGACGTTCGTGCAGACGGGCGATTTCCATGCGCATTTGTACGCGAAGCGACGCATCCAGATTCGACAATGGCTCATCGAACAGGAAGACTTTTGGCTCCCGCACAATTGCACGGCCGATCGCCACACGCTGACGCTGACCACCGGAAAGCTCTTTCGGCTTGCGTTCCAGCAATGGTTCCAGTTGCAGCGCCGCTGCTACTTCGCGCACTTTCTCGTCCACGGTTTTGGCTTCTGTTTTCGCCAGTTGCAAGCCAAACGCCATGTTCTCGTAAACCGTCATGTGCGGATACAGGGCGTAAGACTGGAACACCATGCCGATACCACGCTCCGGTGGCGGCAGATCGTTACAGACCTGACCATCAATCTTCAGATCGCCCGTGGTGATATCTTCAAGACCTGCGATCAATCGAAGCAGGGTCGACTTACCACAGCCTGACGGGCCAACGAACACCACAAAGTCGCCTTTGTCGATGTGAAGATCCACATCCTTGGTGACATGTACCTTGCCAAACTTCTTGTTAACTTTATTTAAAATGACCTCAGCCATATTGCGTCCTTACCCTGTTATGTCGTTGCAAATGCCGCCTGATACGGCGGGAGGGTGACCGATCCATTTTCCAGCCTGAATGCAAATCCATGACCTTCCAGCGCCTGCCAGTTTCCTTCCGGCAGGGAAATAGTCATGTCTGAATCGGACAGGTTAAAGGCCACCAGCAGACGTTGCTCGTCGTTGTAGCGGACGAATCTGAGCCCCTGCGCATTGGACTGCACATCACTCAACTCGCCATCCACCAGCGCGGCGAACTGCCTACGCCAGCGAAGGTAAGTGCGGTAATGAGCCAGCATGCTGTCGCTTTGCTGCTCTTGCTTATCCACCGCCAGCGCGTTGTGGCGTGGGTCAACGGGCAGCCAAGGTTCTGCAGAGCTGAAGCCTGCGTTACCTTCATCACCGACCCAAGGCATTGGGGTTCGGCATCCGTCCCGGCCTTTGTATTCCGGCCAGAAAGGAATCCCATAAGGGTCCTGAATTTTCTCAAACGGTATATCCGCTTCAGGCAATCCAAGCTCTTCCCCCTGATACAGACAGACACTGCCGCGAAGCGAGGTGACCAAAGCCAACAACACTTTGCCGTAAGCCACTTGGTCTGCTTCTTCTGCCCCCCAACGGGTGATACAACGCACCACGTCGTGGTTTGACAGCGCCCAACACGCCCAGCCATCGTTGATGGCCCCTTCGATTTTCTCAATCACGGACGCCAGGTAATCCGGCTTGCGGTGAATGTTGAGCAAATCAAAGGTGTAAGCCATGTGCAGCTTGTCGTTGTCTGCCGTGTACTGAGCCATCAGTGCCAGTGGGTTATCGTCGCCGATCTCCCCAACAGTGGTGATGTCATCGTACTGATCGAGCAATGCACGCAGCTTTTTCAGAAAACCAAGGTTTTCCGGCTGCGAAATGTCGTACTGATGTTTTTGCATTGAATACGGGTTGGTTCCCGGCACGCCGAGCGATTTACTGTCTCCTGCCGACAACCCAGGGTTGTCACGCAACTGACGGTCATGCATGTAGAAATTGACCGTATCGAGACGGAAACCGTCGACGCCCAAATCGAGCCAGAATTTCACGGTATCCAACAGGTGTTCCACGACCTCTGGGTTGTGGAAGTTCAAGTCAGGCTGGCTGACGAGGAAGTTGTGCAGATAATACTGCTGACGTCGGCTTTCCCACTGCCAGGCACAGCCACCAAAAATGGAGAGCCAGTTGTTTGGTGGTGTGCCGTCAGGCTTCGGATCAGCCCAGACATACCAGTCGGATTTCGGGTTGTCGCGGCTCACGCGGCTTTCCTGAAACCAGGCATGTTCATCCGAGGTATGGCTGAGAACCTGATCGATCATCACTTTCAGACCCAGATCGTGCGCTACCTGCACCAGCTGCTTAAAGTCATCCAGTGTGCCGAACAGCGGATCGACGTCGCGGTAATCGGATACGTCGTAGCCGAAGTCTTTCATGGGCGATGTAAAAAAGGGCGACAGCCAGATGGCGTCTACGCCAAGCGCCGCCACATAAGGCAATTGCTGAGTGATCCCCGGCAAATCACCGATCCCATCCTGATTGGCATCGTAAAAGCTGCGTGGGTAGATTTGGTAAATAACCGCGCCGCGCCACCAGGTTGATTCTTGTTGTTTCATGTTTCTGATTATCCCTTAACTGCACCGGCGGTGAGGCCGGAGACGATTCGACGTTGGAAGACCAGCACCATAACGATGAGCGGCACAGTCACAATGACGGAAGCCGCCATGATGGTGCCCCACGGCAGTTCGTATTGACCAGCACCGGAAATCAGTGCGATCGCCACAGGAACCGTGCGTTGCTCATTGGTCAGGGTGAAAGTCAGGGCAAAGAGGAACTCGTTCCACGCGGCGATAAACGCCAGCAGACCTGTGGTCACCAATGCTGGCCATAGCAGCGGCATCAACACTTTGGTGATGATCTGCCACGGGGTTGCGCCATCCACAATCGCAGCTTCTTCCAGTTCAAGAGGGAGTTGCTGCATGAAGGTGGTCAGCACCCAAACCGTAAACGGCAGCGTGAAGATCATGTAGGCGAGCGCCAGACCCGGCATGGAGTTGTAAAGCCCAAACGCGCGAATGAGCTCAAACAAACCGGACAGTACCGCCACCTGTGGGAACATCGATACCCCAAGGATTGTCAGCAGCACGATATTGCGGCCGCGGAAACGGATACGTCCCAACGCATAGGACGCCGTCACACCCAGCAGCAGCGAAATGGCCACCACAACGGTCGACACCAGCACCGAGTTCAAGAGGTTGCGTTCAAACACCCCACCGGAAAACACCGAAGCGTAATTGCTCCAGTCAAACGATGATGGCAAATACTCCACCTGAAACAGTGCTGAACCAGACTTAAAGGAGGTCACGATGGCGTAGTAAAACGGGAACACCGAGAACACGACAATCACAGCAACCAAGAGGTAGAAGCCTACCTGCAAATACCATTTCTTCGACATATCAGTTGCCCTCATTCATGCTTTTACGCCCAACGTAGAGATAGGCAATGGTGCAGAGCGCGACGATCAGGAACAGCAGCGTGGAAGCGGCTGAGCCATAACCGACATCCTGGAAGTCCACGAGGTTCTGTCTTGCATACACAGACATCGACATGGTGGCCTCGTTGGAAGGCGTGAGCACATAGATAAGGTCGAATACCCTGAGCGCATCAAGGGCACGGAATACCACAGCAACCATAACGGCAGGCATGATGAGTGGCAGGGTGACTTTGAAGAAGACTTTGACCGGATGGATACCGTCAATCTTGGCGGCTTCGTAGCAATCAGATGGCAGCATCTGCAAGGCAGCGAGCACCAGCAGGGCCATAAACGGTGTGGTCTTCCACACGTCTACCGCGATCACCACATTGAGCGAAAGATCAGAATCCGCCGTCCAGGCGAGTGGCGCAGCAATCAACCCTAAGGTCATCAGAAAGTCATTGATGATCCCGAACTGATCATGAAGCATCCAACCCCACATTTTGGCGGAGACAATCGTTGGGATAGCCCACGGTACCAGTACCGCGGCACGAACCAATCCCTGCCCTTTGAACTTGGTATTGAGCACCAGAGCGACCACGATCCCGAATACTGTCTCCAGGCTCACAGACACGATGGAGAAATACAGGGTATTCCACACCGCCTGCCACCAGGTGGGATCAAACAAGATGCCGTAAAATTCGCCGTCTTCGTAGATAAAGTAGTTATCGAAGCCAATGAATTCCGCTACCCCACTGCCATCCAAAGTGGCATTGGTCATACTGAACCAGAAGGTTCTCAGTAACGGCCACCCTGCCACCATGGCAAGGGTGATCATCATAGGCGTCAGAAACCACCAGGCGGCGCGAACGCGCTTACGCGTGAGTGCGCTGGTCTGTTCCATACAATTTTCCTCTGGAAGCGGCTGTCAGGCGTTTAGGGAGCCTGACAGCCAGATCAACACTTACCAACGACCGTTGCGACTGATGCGCTTAAGATCTTTGTTGAGTTTGGTCAGCGCAGCATCCGCATCTTTGTTGCCGGAGAGCACGCTGTGTGTTGCGTTCCAGAAGGCGTTAGAAACCTGATTGTACTTGGCGCCGGTTGCCGTTGATGGACGCGGCGTACCGTTAGCAAAGGTATTGTAGAGACTGCCAAAGAAAGGAACGGCTGTAAGCACTTCTTTGTCTTCGTACAAGGCTTCAATCGTAGGGTTATAAGAGCCTTTGATCGCGCGGCGTTTCTGCTCTTCAAACGAAGTCAGATGCATCACGAGATCTGCGGCAAGCTCAGGATTTGCAGAGTATTTGGAAACTGCCAGCTGCCAGCCCCCCAAGGTACCGGCATGGCTGCCATCTTCGCCGCCTTTAGGTAGCGCCACGACGCCGATTTTGCCTTTCACTGGAGAATCTGCGCTGTTACCAAGCGACCAGGCATATGGCCAGTTACGCATGAAGACCGCGTTCCCAGTCTGGAACACGCCGCGCGCTTCTTCTTCACCGTAGTTCAGAACGCCCGGAGGAGAGATGGTATCAACCCAGCCAGCCGCTGTGGTCAGTGCTTTCTTGGCGTTATCATTGTTGATGGTGACCTTACCGTTTTCATCAACGATAGTGCCGCCATTGTACGAGGCCACCCACTCAAGCGCATCACAGGTCAGGCCCTCATAAGCGCGGCCCTGCCACACAAAGCCCCACATTTTGTCGTTGCCTGCTTCACGCTCACCTTTTTGAATTTTCTCTGCTGTTGCAGTGAGTTGATCCCAGGTGGTGGGTGGCTGCTCTTTATATTTTTCAAGTAAGTCAGTGCGGTAGTAAAGCACACCGGCATCGGTAAACCATGGCATGGCAACCAAACGGTCTTTCACTGTATTGTTGGAGACGATCGCCGGGAAATGCGCCTGCTCAGCGCCATTTGAATATTCTTTCAGATCGATAAAGTGATTGCCGAGGATCCCCGGCCAGATGACGTCAATCTGAAACACATCAATGTCTTTGGCACCGGCAGCAAGCAGCTGTTGGTAGAGTGCCAGACGTTCGGTGGTAGAGTTGGGGGTGGTGACGATCTTGACGGTGTGGCCCGTTTCCTCCTCCCACGCAGCAACGCCTTCCTGACAAAGTTCCAGCTCCTGTCCGACAGCACCGCAGGAAATGGAAATGGTTTCAGCATAAGCATTTACGCTTAGCAAGCTTGAAGCAACAACGGCTCCGAAGATAGCACGTTTCATGGATAACTCCCTGTCGCGTCACCCCGGCTTTACCCGTGTTTTTCTCCCCGCCAGCGAGAGGTCGGCACTTCCAATTCATTTGGGTTAGCAGAAGGCGCGGCGTCATTGGACGAAGAGAAATCCGGGTAGGATTTTCGACCAATCAACCATCCAACAGGAACAGAGGTGTACAGTGAGTTATCGAGTAATACGCGCTGTGTTGTCGACGTGTCGCCCTGTGACAGGGCTTTGTCAGATCGCTCGGCGATTTTCAGAACCTGATGCCAGTTTTCAAAACCCTGCAGGCGTGCGACCACATCCAGCGCTTGCATGTGAGAACACTGCAATTGGCGCTTTTGCATTTTGGCCTGTCGCTTGAAGGCTTTGATGTCTGAATCAGTCAGGATCATGGATGTCACTGTGTTCCCTTAGGATCATTGACCGGTGAAAATACGCACGCAACGGCCCACTCGTAGCCCGCATCCCTTCCGGGTGACAACCAATTTCTTAGAAGTATTTTAGGAAGTAGATATTGCGTTAGCTTTGCCATCGTGGGCGGCCAGCCGATATCTGCGGCAGTTAGATAAACGCTAGCATTGCGATTACATATTTGCAACATGTGGAAATGTGACTGACCGTGCATTACCGACATCTGCCGAAATGCTGGACAAAAAAAACGAGCCAGAAGGCTCGTCAAAGGGTTAGCAAATCAATGCATCGGGCGAACCCAGATGCCAATAGGACAAAGGTATCTATTCGTAGATAATCCTAGACGGCATCGAAGGTTGGCATGTCAGAATTTTGTCAATAAAGGGTGAATTTTTCTATACACCCGACGCAACTTCGTCCAAAACAGCAAGCACAGCACTGTCTAAATGACCGTCATAAACTTGACGACAAACCTTGCGTCGCACTGCAAGGCCAGAGATCAAGCGCTCGATAGACAGGTGTTTATCTTGCTGCTGGCTGTTGTAGAACTCGATCGTTTTACTCAATGTTTCGTAAGAGAGGATGTCGCCGTCTACGCGCAAATAATCAAGCTTATCCATGTAGGACTGGCACTCTTCTGCGATAGTGGCCGCGGGGTGTCCTGTCATGGCGGACAACGCCGTAATGCCGCGTTGCATCGCTTCCTGTGACGTGTACTTCGACAAGGTGATCGTCAACTCATCGGCATTGATTTCCACCAGGTGCTTACGCAACTTCACGCGTCGACCCAAACGGCCGCCACGCTTTTCCTTACGCTGGATAGGCTCAAACTCGCCATCAATGATCTCGGAAAGCTGATCAAGGTCCTGCTTCGGCAAGATCTCATTACGCAGCGGGTTTGGCATGGTCGGCGCAAGCGATCGTTTCCCTTCGTTGTAGGTCTTGGCACGGGAGAAACGGATCACTTCATCCACGTTGCACTTGATGTCAATGCGATAGTCCGGATGCTTCTTGTCGTCATCCAACCGGTAAAGCGTCAGGTGATAACCATACAGATTTACGGCAAACACGCCGTCGGCGATCGTTTCCTTCTTCGCCATCTTACGAAGCTCACGGATCAGATCACTCGAAAAACGCCGCCATTCGATGTTTCTCGCCATTTTCTGGTTCAAGTCGCTCAATGTCATGGAATCTTCCAATCGACGCGACATACGGCTTCTGAAGAGGCTGTAGAGCTGGAATACCAGGGTATGCTGGCGCAAAATCTCTGGCGGGAACAGGAAGAAGTAATCACGGGTCATCAATTCTTCAAAAAACGATGGCTCCCAAACCATGATATAGAGATTCGGTTTGATGCGGATCTCACCATCCTCCCCTTCCCTTGGTGCTTCTTCCGATGCGGTGATCGTGCGGGCGATAAACCGGAAGCGATCACTCTTGAAACCTTCTGGCATGTTTTCGCTAAGCCAACGCCCGGTCAATTCGTGAAGTTGAAAATCGGTAAATTCAATACGATCAATACTTTCCCGAATGGAATCACGGGCCGGTCCGCTGTCTTTCTTTCCGCGCAAAGAAAGGATATCCGTGATGTAAACCGGTGTTTTGTTACCCACTTTCTGGGTTTGCAATTCATAACTTGGCAAATGGTGATCGTGGTACTGCACCGTTAGGGTAAACAGCGCAAACAAGGTCATCAGATCGTCCACTGTCATGATCGATTTAGAGGATCGTGTCTCGATGATCGCTTTGGTGCCACTGATCGCCACCATAGATTTCTGGTAGCTTTTCTTGGTACGTGGGGGCGCCAAAGCCTGATCGATAATACCTGCCCAGCTGGTGGGAGAAATCAGGATCTGATCTTTTTCATCAGGCATGGTTGGCGGGGTGCCAAGACCGTGTTCATGCAGTAACTGCTTGTTCACGTGGTTTTGTGCCAACGCTTTGGAGCGCTTTTGTTTTGCGATGACTTTGGTTTTTTCGGATTGAAGGCCTGCAGAGCCCAAGACAGAAATCAGCTGGCTAGGGTTTACAAAGCGGTGCAGCATGGTTTTACCCGCAAGACCTTCTTCAAAGCGTACGCCCTGTTGGGTAAACAGACCAATCTGCACAGCGGCGCGCAGTCTTTGCTGTATAGCTGCACGGGTAAGTTGGCCATCTGTTGCTTCAACCAATTCTGTGGTTGAAACCAGACCATCTTTCGAAGAAAAGCCGCGCAATGAAATGAGGTTGAGTAGTTCCAGAATACTTTTGGTGACACCTCTGAAGTGTTCATACTGTGGAAGCCAATCTACCAGTTGGCCGTGAACTTCAAACAGGTGACCGTCTTTGTGGGATCGAGGGGCTGTGATCAATATTTTTTCAGAGGGACTTGAGGCCATTCGCCACAGCTCCTTGTTAAGCCAATGTGTTATAAGAATACAGATGCCCGTAATTACGCCATCTTTCCGAAAAGATTAAAAGAAAAAATGAAAGAAAGAAAGATCTTTTTGTAGAGGCTTTTAAACTGATCTTTTTGATTTAAATAGATCTAATTGATTATATGATCTTATGATCCGGGCAAGGAGATGGCCGTAACACACTGTTATTATTGAATATAAATTTCAATCCTCTCGAAACGATGATCAGGGTATCCTTGGAAAGATGATCAATAAAGCATTGAAAGCATGATCATTATAAGGCCGAAACGATGATCATCAATGAATCGAAAGTGTGATCATCGAATGTCCAAAAGCATGATCATGGTACTTTCACAACTTATCCACAGCGGTTTTTCCATACATGGTGAAAACTCGCTGTTTTGAACATTCCTATCCCCCTATTCTATTCGGAAAAATGATCAGGGGAGCGTGTTTTCGACATCGTTTTGTCCCAATTTACGTGTTCAGCACTGATATTGCGTCCCCCGCATACTGGGTATCTGTTCAGTTGAACTGACATTAGACGTATTTTAGCCGTTCCTATATATGTGTCCGGTAGTCGAAACGATGATCAAGTGAGTGTTTGTGCATTTTGGATGAGATTGGGCTGAGCCCTGACTCTTGCCATTTAAAGCTTAACGTCATTGATTTTTTGGAGAAAGCCAGTATTGAAAAGGCATCAGCCGTAATTTGGCGCCACATTGTCATCGTTCCGGTACTTCAACTTGATGATCAATATGCTGACTGTTACTTGATCATCTTTTCGGAAAATGGCGATCCGATCGCCCTACTCTTTGGCGAATTATTCCTCTGATTTTCACCTTGATCATTTTTCCTATTCAGTACTCTGCGATTGAAAGCATGATCAAGGATGAGCAGAGGATTTACATCATTCCAATAACGTTTCCATCTTCAACTTGATCATGCTTCCGAAACGATGATCAAGAAGAGATGCAATAGCGTGACTCTGTCGACCAGAATCAGGTATTCAATCTGAAATCAGTGAACCCTGATGTTGAAATAACATCGACCGTAAATTAGACGTATCTTTTCAGCGTTCCGGTGTTTTGGCTTATTATTGCTTTTTAATTCGGGTTTACATTGTAAAAAGGTGACGTTGTAACACTTTAAATCTGTGTGTTTAGACCTGTCATAAGTCACAATTTTTTTGTGCGATTTTTCATCATCTTGACATAAAGTGAGCAAGATCTTAATTATTTTGCAGTATGTTCAGCTATTTATTGTGCGTGATGTATTTTGCTGTACAATTTGTTTAATTCTCTTTTATGGCGAAAAGAAAAATGAATAGGGAAAAGACAATAGAAAACCTGCAAACTATTGCAGAGCAAACAAAGCAGGTTCAAGCGGACCGTATTGAAATCGTGATGGAGGAACGTCACGATCAACTGTTCCCACCTATGTCAAAAGCATTGATGGAAACGCGTTCAGGTTTGACACGTCGTAAATTGGATGAAGCCATTGGCCGTATGGAAGAGTCTGGCCATCAGTTCACTAAAAACAACGCGAACCACTACTCCATCACACTGGATGAAGCTCATCAGATCATGGAAGCCGCTAAAATCCCTGCTTTCCATGAAGGCAAAGGTGCGGGCTACAAACCTTGGGTTATCAATATCCAAAACCAGAAGGGTGGTACCGGTAAGTCAATGAGTGCGGTTCATATGGCTGCTTGCATGGCACTGAACCTTGAAAAGCGCTACCGCATCTGTCTGATTGACTTGGATCCACAGGGCTCGCTTCGTCTTTTCCTGAACCCTCAGATCAGCATCACTGAGCAGGAAGGCATCTATTCTGCTGTTGACGTGATGTTAGATAACACGCCACAGACACCTGACAAAGAGTTCATGATGAAGAATGTACTGCTTCCTACGCAGTACCCAAATCTGAAGACGATTGCTGCTTTCCCTGAAGACGCTATGTTCAACGCTGAAGCGTGGCAGAGCCTGGCGACCAATGGCTCTCTGGACATTGTTCAGTTGCTGAAAGAGAAAGTGATCGATGTGATTGCCGATGAGTTTGACGTCATCATGATTGATACGGGTCCACATATCGACCCGCTGGTCTGGAATGCCATGTATGCTTCAAATGCTCTGCTGATCCCATGTGCAGCAAAGCGTCTGGACTGGGCTTCTACCGTTAACTTTTTCCAGCATTTGCCAACCGTGTACGAAATGTTCCCAGAGGATTGGCCGGGTCTTGAGTTTGTGCGCCTGGTGCCTACTATGTTTGAAGATGACAACAAGAAGCAGGTCTCGGTGCTGACAGAAATGAACTATCTGCTTGGTGATCAGGTGATGATGGCGACGATTCCACGTAGCCGAGCATTTGAAACCTGTGCCGATACTTACAGCACAGTATTTGATCTCACTGCCCAAGACTTTGAGGGTGGTAAAAAGACCCTATCAACGGCGCAGGAAGCGGTTCATCGTGCCGGGCTGGAGCTGGAGCGGGTGCTTCACAGCCATTGGTCGCAGCGAAACCAGGAGTGATAAATGGCCATTAAAACGTCAGAACTGAATGCGCGTCTGTTTGGTAAAGCGGATAAACGTCGCGCTACCTCGGCGCAGGAAGCGCAAAAAGCCGCTTCTGATAAAGCAGCGGTGATTGAACTTTCTGTTGCCGGTGAAGCCACTGTGGAATTTGAACTGGTGCGTGTGGCAGCAGCGGATGTCGCTAACCGCACATCCGTGTTCTCGGAAAACGCCCGTGAGCAATCTTTCCTCAATGAGCTCGCCTTACAAGATATTCTCACCACGCTAAAAGATCGTGGTCAGCAATATCCTGCTGTCGGTCGTTGGCTGGAAGGCGATAAGATTGAAGTACTGGACGGTAGCCGCCGTCGAATGTCCTGTATTCTCGCCAAGCAAGACTTCCTGATTTATGTCGCTAAAGGCATTAATAGCAAGCATGCGAAATTCCTGTCGGATGTGGCCAATGCACACAAACCGCTGTCGCTTTATGAGCGTGGTAAAGAGATGCAGGCCATGCTGGATCGCGGTGATGTGCTTGATCAGAAAGAGTTAGCGAAGGTTTGTCAATGCAGTGAAGCGCTGGTCAGTGGCGCATTGAAAGCCGCTGCGCTTCCTTTATCACTGCTACAAGCTTACCCAAGTGTTGCTGAACTGGGCCGCCCTACAATCGTTAAGTTGCACAAGCTTTACTTCTCTTTGACGGATGATGAAAAAGCGGCGCTGGATGCCAAATTTGAAGGTACGCCGGTTTGGCAAACTGTCGAAGCGACGGGTGTAAGCCGTATTACCCGCGAGGTGACCTTGGTTTTGGAGCAATGGTGCGACTCGCTTAAACCAAAAGCGGCGAAGCCTGAAGCACCGGCAATTGATTTGATCAAAGGCCGCGCAAGCTACCGCCGAAAAGGTGATGCGATTTCAATTAATCTGAAAAAGCTTAATGATGAAGACGCTGATGCCATTCTGGCGTTTATCAAGTCCCGTCTTGCGTAATTTGATAACGACACTAAAACGCGCCTCTCGGCGCGTTTTTTTCTTCGATTTAGAGCAACCACATTTTAACTCTCTCTCCGCTATCGTATTTCCGTTATCATTGATGGGTACTCATTGATAAACGAAAAGATTGTGACCACTGATCCTCTTCAATTACTGCAGATACTTAAAGACAAGGCAAAATCAGGCTTTGTCAGATTTCCGGTTTTCCTCTCTGGAGACGATGCGTTCTTGAGGGAAGTGCTTTCTGCCTGTGACTTAGATTCGGTGATAAGTGACGAATTGAAGGGGATAGATGCCCTTCCCTGGAGCAAAGCCAAGCAGCTGTTAGGGCAGGAAACCGGGACTCTTGCTCTCGACCTTCGGCAAGGTTTGGATGTCGATAGGCTTTGCGCCGCCGCTGGATGCGTGCGAGGTGGTGCTTTATTGCTTTTGATCGTAGACGAAGAAAGCGCAATTCGAAGCCGCTTTTATCAACGTTTCCTCCGTTTTGGAGCGCATCCTTACGCTGCGTTTCTCCGTCAGCACGGCGAATCATCGTTGCCAACGATGGATGTCACTATCGCAAAGTGCAAAGGGGTTGATGCGAACACTGGGACGACCGAACCTCAGAAAATGGCAATTGAGGCCATAGAGAAGGTATTGAAAGGACATCGCCGTCGCCCTGCGCTTCTAGTGGCTGATCGTGGTCGCGGTAAATCTTCGGCAATGGGTATTGCAGCGTCTGAAGTGATGCGCCAATCAAAAAAACAGATCGTTGTTACCTCCCCAACCTTTTCGAACGTTGAAACCCTGTTTTACCATGCGGCACAACGCGGAGGGCTGGCGAAGAAGGGGCGCTTTTCATTCGTGTCAGATAACGGCAGTGAGATTTCCTTTATCGCCCCTGATGCCTTACTTCGTGATAAGCCCTCATGCGACCTACTTTTGGTCGATGAAGCCGCCGCGATTCCCCTTCCTATGTTGTCGAAAATTCTGAAAGGCTTTAGCCGAGTTGTCTTTTCTTCGACAGAGCATGGCTATGAAGGAACCGGCCGTGCGTTCAGCACCCGCTTTAGAAACATGCTAAATGACGAGGCTAAAGGGTGGCGTGAAGTCTGTCTTACTGAGCCTGTACGCTGGTCTGAGAATGATCCTCTTGAGCTGTGGCTGTTCAGTGCATTTTTGTTTGATGCTGAGCCTTTATTGCCGAATACATCAGAGCAGGCTGTCACCATCAGATCTCTTGAGGCGGATAACCTTGCCAATGATGAAAACACGTTAAAACAGCTGTTCTCTTTATTGGTGACTGCTCATTACCAAACCTCACCCAATGATTTGGTTCAGCTGCTGGATGGCCAAGACCAGCATATGATTGGCGCATACTGTGGCAACATTTTGGTCGGGGCGCTACTTGCATCAAAAGAAGGGGGCTTTGAGCGTGATTTGGCACAAGCTGTCGTCGATGGAAAACGCCGTCTTAAAGGTCATCTTCTTGCACAAAGCCTTTCTACTCACACTGGGAATGTAGAGGTACTGACAAGCACCCTTCTTCGCATTGTTCGTATCGCAGTGTTACCGGAGTTCAGGAATAAGGGTATCGGCAAGCAGTTAATCGGTGAGTTAGAGGAAACGGCAGCCAGAGAAAACATCCAGCTTGTTGGCACCAGTTTTGGTGCTAACCATGGACTTTGGCAGTTTTGGTCTTCATTGGGTTATCAGCCTTTGCGTCTGGGTGTACAAAGAGATGCTGCGAGCGGTACCTACTCGCTTCAAATGGCAAAGCCAATTCAATACAAACCTGATTGGTTCGATGGCATTCAGCACTTGTTCTATCTCAACCTTAGTTATCAGATGGCTGAACAGTTTTCTGACATGGATACGGCGTTGATCCCTGCTTTGCTATCTGGCGCAGATGTCGTCGCTACGCCTTCCGACGTTACACTTCATCAGGTTCGCCTTTTTGCACAGGGTAATCTGGGATACGATTTAGTCACGGGAAGTTTGTGGCAGTGGTTTGTACATCGGCTTGCCACAAAGCCTGCTGATAATAAATCTGACGAAATGCGTTCACTGATGATTGCACGCGTTCTCCAACGACAGTCTTGGGCTGATGTAGCAGAAGCGTTCGGCTTTCGTGGACGTAAAGATACAGAATCAGCAATGCGTGATTGGACTCGTCAGCAGTTGGCACAATAAGGACATACAATGAAACTCGTCGTTGACACCCACACCCATACTCTAGCCAGCGGGCATGCGTACAGCACTATTTTAGAGAATGCTGCACACGCCAAGGCGGTAGGTTTAAGCCATCTTTGTGTGACTGACCATGCCAGCTCTATGCCTGGCGCGCCACATCACTGGCATTTTGTTAATCAAAGGGTGATCCCTGATCACCTTAACAATGTGCGTATTCTTCGCGGCGTAGAAGCCAACATTATGAATGCTGATGGCGAATTAGATATGCCGACTTATGTTTATGCTGGGATGGAGTGGGTTAATGCCAGCTTGCATGAGGCGGTTTTTCGGGCGCAATCTAAAGAGGCGCATACCCAAGCAATGATTCGCGCGATGGAAACTCAGTTAATTGATGCCATTGCACACCCGGGAAATCCAAATTATCCCATTGATGCAGAGGCTGTGGTTGATGCTGCCGTTCAACATGGTGTGGCTATCGAGCTGAACAATTCCTCTTTGAATGGCTCGCGTAAAGGCAGTGAACCGTTCTGCCTTACTATTGCTGAACTTGCAAAGGAGAAGGGGGCTTATGTCTCGACTGGCTCAGATGCGCATTTCGCCTTAGACATTGGTAACCTTTCCAGCGTACAGAGGATCATTGAACAAGTTGGTCTTTCTGAAGAGCAAGTCATCACGTCAGAAGCAGAACGTTTCGAGACATTCCAACGTCGTCGATTTGCAATCAGGCAAAGACGTGTCGAAGAACTCTCTCAGAGAGCGTAAATTTACACTGTAAATGAAGGTGAAATTTCTCAGAGGTTTGGATAAGATTTATCTAACATTCAATACATTCAATGTATTGAATAGCAAATATACTTTGTACTCTGCTGCAGAGAAACTCAGTGCTTTACCATTAGTTGGCCGCTAAGCACAAAAGAGGGAAGAGGCTGATGTCGGGGAGGCAGTGTAATGAACGATTATGAAAAACTCTGCGATACCCTGATTGAAAAATCAGGGGGAGAGGGTGAGTGCAAACGCTTCCAGGAAAGAATCGAACTTGGTGGCGGCGGTATTCACGCCCGCTTGTATGTTACGTCCCACCCCTTGGATGAACATGATGAAGAAGATTTTGGTCATCCCGTCGTTATTCGGGATATCAGTCGTAGTGGAATGGGATTGTTGACCCAGGAAAGTGTCGATATTGATGCCAATTACTTTTTGAAAGTTGTTGATATTCCTTCACTAAAAGGCACTCTGGTCTATTGTAACGATGAATCTGATGGTAAGTTTCGTTATGGTTTCAGCTTAGATGAATGGTTATCAGATGAAGAGCATCAGAAGCTATCTCCTTAGCATTCTGAATCGTTAACTTCCTGATTTAAAAGCACACTGAACCAGTGTGCTTTTTTTGTACTTCACAACGTAGGATTAAACTTTAATGAGAGGAGGGCAGAATAGCCAAAACTCTCTATAATTCATTTATATGACACAGGTATCTTAATTGAGTCAATCGTCATTAGTTTAATGAGATCTGATTCTAACTTGAGTGTTGTGGTGTTTCTTTTGAAGTGTTTCATCTAGGTAGAATACGAGTGTGATATTCGTTCGTAGTTTTAGTGTATTTATTTAGGGGATTACATGCTGCAACAGCTTTTGCGGCTGTCTAACGATGGTCGCAGGGTCTACATGACTGTAGTACCTAAGGCAGACCAAGACGCGCCCCAAATCGAAAAAAAGCATATCGTTGATTGGCTTATCCAACATAAAGTGGCCAGTTTCTTTCGCTTTGAGCAAACCATCGAAGCGGTGCTGGTCAAGATTAACGCTTCCACCGACGAGTGGAAGGGGGAGCCAGACGATGTCGTTGTTGCTGAACGTCGTGATGCGACGGTCAGCGCACGCTTTGACGATGAAAAAATGACGGCATTCCTGCGCGTCAATGGCGCGTGTGGTGGTAACCCCATCAAAGGCAATGATCTCCTTGCCGCGCTGAAAGCGTCCCAAATTGTGCGCGGTGTAAAGAAACAAACCCTACAAAAATTGCTCACCGCTTCGGCCCGTCTCAAGCCGGGCGAGTACCTCGAAGTGCCGATTGCCAACGGCAAATGGCCAATTCCCGGTGACGACTCCAAGCTTGCATATTTGGTTCAAGACAGCAAATCCCGCGTGCTCCGCCCTCAAGAGCGAGAAGATGGCACGGTTGATATGCGTGACTTGGGCAAGATGATCACAGTTCAAGAAGGGCAACCGCTCGCCAAGCGCATTCCTCCGACAAAGGGGATTGAAGGTTTCCGTGTTACCGGCGAAGTCCTTCCGACCACGCCAGGTAATGACGTACCACTAAAGCTCTATCCAGGTAGTAAATTCAGCAGCAATGATGAAAATGTGATTGTTGCTGAAGTCGCAGGCTTACCGCTTTTGCACCCTGATGGTGTGGAAGTGGATAACGCCCTGTGTATGAAGTCGGTGACCGTCGCGACGGGCCACGTGGATTTTGAAGGCAGTGTCGTCATTAACGGTGACGTGAATGCCGGCATGAAGGTGAGCGCGACGGGGTCAATCACTGTTGGTGGTGTGGTGGAATCTGCAACGTTAACGGCGGGTGGAGATATCATCATTCACAATGGTATTTTGGGCCGACAGGTTCAATCCGAACAAGAGATCACCACCAGCTTGCAAGCCAAAGGCTCGATAGTGGCCAAGTTCGCTCAGTACGCCCGTATAGAAGCCAGAGGTGATATCAATATCAGCCAGCATGCGATGCATTGCCGCACATTTACAGAGAGCAATCTTGTCGTCTGTGATGCCAATAAACGGACGGGAACCTTAACGGGCGGTACGCATGTGGCCCAGTGTGGCGTGAAGGTGCTTACGCTTGGGGCAGCCTCCGGTGTCCATACCAATGTTCATGCCTTTACAGGCCTCAGTGATTTAATGGCAGACACGCTACACCTCTCAAAAGAGCTGGATCACGAGCACGAGCAGTTGATGAAGGTGAAAGACGCCGAGATGAAACTGCTTCAGCAACCGGCAAACAAGCGTCCTGAAGAACTTATTGAGCGTTTGGCGTGGACTAAAACGCATCACTTTGAACGCATTGCGGAAATCAAAGCCAAGATGGAAAACAGCTCCTCTGAGCTCAGTACCTTGTACCGCCGCTATGTGATTGAAGTGTATAAAAACTGCTTCCCAGGGGTTTATTGTCAGATTGGGGACACATCTGCCAACTTGGTGAACGAGTATGGCGCCTGTAAATTTGTCACGAATGGCAAAGAAGTCACGATTGAAAAATCTTCTTCCTGATGTGTATACCCAAACTTTAGGGGCTGTTGACCTTTGGTGATGATTTTTGCAGCAGTTTGTGGGGGTTTTATGCAAGGCAGAAGCTTCGATGTGTAGCTAGCCTACATGAGACGCTGATAACGCAGCAGAAATTCCCCAC
>NZ_LASY01000158.1:0-5897 GCF_000973155.1 Grimontia sp. AD028
TTCCTTTTTGATGGAGGTGTCTACACCAGCAAAGGAACGCCGCGATCACAACGCCAGTCAATCTCGCTGAATCAGGCATCTTCAGGTTGTTTGGGTATAAACAAGGTACCTGGAACCCAATTACCCAAAACTTTCCAAACCATTACATACTTGTAATGAAAGCCAATTCACCGACACGCTCTGATAAATTACAGAAAAGACAAATACGGGGTCATGGATTGAATTTACTGATCGTCGAAGATGACGCGCACATCCAGCAGTTTCTCCAGCAAGGGTTCGAGCAGGAAGGTTGCTCAACCACGCTGGCAAAAACTGGCGTTGAAGGTCTCCACTACGCCACTCAGGAACATTACGACGTCGTGGTTCTGGATTTGATGCTGCCAGAAATGGATGGCATGACATTGCTCCGTCAACTTCGGGGGCAAGGCCACAACGTGCCCGTGATCATTCTCAGTGCGAAGCATTCGGTTCAAGAGCGTGTGACTGGATTACAATGTGGCGCAGACGACTACCTCGTTAAGCCCTTTGCTTTTACCGAACTGATGGCAAGATGCCAGTCTATTTCACGTCGCGGAGCCCGAGAACCCGCCTCTCCCACATTATTGAGTTTTGACGAGCTCAGCCTTGATTTGATTCGACGCGAACTGGTCAGGGGCGAAGAGCGTATATCCCTCAATAAAAGAGAATTTGCACTCGCAGAGCTTTTTCTCAGAAACCCAGAAAAAGTGATGTCGAAAACAGCCATTCTTGAACAAGTGTGGGGCTATCAGTTCGATCCCCAAACTAACGTGGTTGATGTGCTCGTTTGCCGGCTTAGGAACAAAGTCGACAAGTCCTTCAACCATTCGCTGATACACACGATACGAGGAGTCGGCTATGTCCTCAGAAAAGAGTGTTAGCCAGTCGCTATCCAAAACACAGCGCCACTTGTTCTTGCGCTTTGTCCTGGTGCTTACGCTGTGCTTGGTGATCGTGCAAATCACCATTGCGGTGATGTTGCTTTACGGGTCTTACCGCAATGACGTGAAGCTACTCAGCTCGATGCAGGCCGAATATCAAAGGATTATCACTTTCAACGACGACAAAAAATTCCTTCATGTCATCACTTCCAACCCCCAGCGATTGGAAGAAAATCAAATTGCCATTTTTTGGCAGGCTGATAATCAAGAAGAGGCAAAAAGAATCGGAGGGTTTGACCTGCTAGCCCCAACCAGGCCCTTGAATACCTATCTAGCTAATGAAAGAAGCTGGATAACCCAAGTGACCAGCGTGCCTTATATCTCCTTACCTATGCAGGCCAAAACAGGCACCTATTGGATGGTACAGCCGACTTTGGCACATTTTCCGACCGTGTTCAGCGAATGGACGAGGATTGGCATGGCCTTAACCTTGTTGGCATTCGTCTGTGCGGGCTTTGTCTGGAAGCTGATCCACTCAACACTTGCTCCGCTTTTCTCGCTTGCCCACCAGTTGGATGAAGCCAGTACTGCATCGCTCGACACTTTATACATTGCTTTTAATGTCTCTGAAGGAAACAAATCAGGGCAGCTTTCAGCGATGAGCCAAAGCATCAACAAACTGTTGACCAGACTGAGCATGGTGATTGAAAGCATGGAAAATACGCTTCACGCCATCGCCCACGATCTACGAACACCGCTGTCACGCATCAGGCTATCAGCAGAAAGTGCGCTGATCGGCTCCAAGTCCCAAACCGAGAGTGAAGCAGCTTTAAAGTCTGCGCTGACGGACTGTCTGGAGTCATCCGAAATTGCCAACCAAATGCTGACAACCCTAATGAAAATTAATGATGAAGCGGCAGGTCGAAGCATGCCCTCTTTTCATTCCATTGATGTCAAAGACACCTTAGAGAAGGTGGTGGAATGGTACGAGGAAGCCGCGGAGGAAAAATCAATCACGCTGATTATTGACTGCCAAAAAGGTCAACAGTTGGTGAGTGATGAAAGTAAATTGATTCAGGTGCTCGTCAATCTTCTCGATAACGCCATTAAGTTCACGCCTGAAGATGGAACCGTCGTGCTGGCATACGAGGTGGACGCTAAATCTGCGCGCATTACGGTCAGCGATACGGGAATGGGGATTGCGGAAGAGCATCAAACGCTCATTTTTTCACGATTGTTCAGAACAGAACAAAGCCGCTCAACTGAAGGCTATGGACTTGGGCTGTCGTTAGCCAAAGCAATCACGACGACAATTCGGGGCGAACTCAGTGTTACCTCAGAATTAGGAAAAGGCAGTATTTTCACCCTCCGTTTCCCACAAAAAAGAGCAGCCTAAGCTGCTCTTTGTTCAAACTACTCATTCGTGAGTCAAGCAAGGATACCCTCACCTTTTTCGCTCATCGATTCTTGATGGATAGCCATCAGTTTCTTCGAAGACTCGCTGATCATTTTCATCGGTACTGTCGCGAAGTAAACCGAAGCCAGAATCACCATCATTGGGTCAGCGTATACCGCATATTCTTCCAGACCACTCATCATCAGACCTGCTGCGACCAAGAAGCCCACCAATACCGCGGCACTGATCACCGTGTCCATCAACCATTGGCTTGATTCTGCTTTCAAAATCGCTGAAGGGCGTTTACCGGATTGTTTGCGAACTGCCATATAGGTTGCCAGACAGCCCACCACGTTAATAACACCAAACACCAGCGCGAAACCTGCGTTCACTTCACGACCACCGTCGAACATGGCCTGCATGGCTGAAGCGAAAGACACCAGACAAACAATACCCACCACGAGACCTTTGGTCAGAACCACCAGCGATTCAATCACTGCAGCCTTACGTGCAGAAACTGGCTGCTCATTTTTGCCTGATTTCTTCACAGGCTTACGAATGTACATGGTTGCGGCCAGCGCCATCAGAGAAAGAGCCAGGCTGACAAGAGAGTAAGCGCCGTCGAACACAATAACCATGGATCCCGCCCAGATGCCCAGGCCGATACCCATTGCCGCGAAACCTAAACAGGCAAGGGTAGAAAACTTCAATAAGTTACGTTCTTTCGTATATTCACAAGACATAAATCCCCACAAAGTGACAAAAATTTTGACAGTAGCGAGAATAACCAAACCACCTCTTACCATTTAGCGCAGTTCTTATTGGCCTAAAAGTGCCGTTTATACGAGGTAATTTGGGTATTCCTTAACGCTCTGGAAACACAATAACCGCTTTTGAGAAAAACCAAGAGTTGCTGAGCGACAACTTTTTCGTCACCAGGTCTTTTCACTGAAATATTTAGGCGTAGAATCAATTTCCACAGGATTGATGAAACGGTATGCAGATATGCGTAGTAGCCAAATAGAAATGTTTTTAACCGCTGTAGAAGAAGGCTCGATTGCTGGCGCAGCCCGCGAGCTCGACAAAAGTCGCACCACGGTAAGTGCAGCAATCAGCGCTTTGGAAGACAGTTTAGGTGTTGAGTTACTCGCCCGTTCCGGTAACAGCGTAAAACTGACGGATGTTGGCCGAATGGTGCATGACGATTGCGAACGCATGTTGCAAGCCGCGTTGGATATTGAAGCCAAATGCCGCCAATTCGAAAGTGGTATTGAATCCGCCCTTCGCATCGGCCGTGATGATGCACTGCCGGAATCTTTCTGGCGCGCCACCATGCGGGAAATTCAGCAACAGTTCCCCGATTCCAGCGTTTCGATTTACGTGGCTCCCCCGCCAGAGCTTTACGAAATGGTGGATGAAAACATGGTGGATGTCGCTTTCGGCCTGTTGCCAGAAACCCGCGCCTTTGGCCGCATTAACTCAAAGAAACTGGGTCAGGTACGCATGATGTCTGTGGTGCGCAAAGATCATCCATTGGCGTCGATGAAACGTATACAACGTGCAGACTTGGAACGCTATACCGAAATCACCCTTGCTTACGTGGATGATGAGGGTCTTAAAGCGCTCGATCCAATCTCACCCCACTACATCGCATTGCCATTTTACGAGCATCTTCGAGATGCGGTGTTGGACGGTTCAGGTTGGTCAAATGTGCCATCTATGCTGTTGAGGAAGTATCTTCGTAGTGGCACGTTGCAGGTCATGCGCCATTCCAACGCAATGCAATGGCAACCTTATGGTGAAATCACCGCCATGGATGCGCGTGGCGGCGCACTGACAGCCTGGCTTTCAGACAGGTTGGAAAGTTTTCTCGTGGCAGATGCAGAGTAAATAAAACAATTGTCAGTAGATAAAAAGTTTGCCTCAAAAGGGGAAGGTGCGAATAATCACACCGACAAAGTAACAGGAGAACAGTAACAAGCATGTCTAACGCATACCCGATCGGTACACCAGGTCAACCTTGGGGCAAAAAAGAAAGAGTTCAGTGGTTGCACACTGTGAGCATCAAACGCAGCTATCAAGAAGAAGTGCTTGGAAAAATCAATGCACTGAAAGGTCGTTTCGATGTCGAGCAATACGGCGCGCTATCTTACAACAAGGCTCGCTATCCACAGTTCGGTATTCGCAGCCGCAATTTCGATGCTTCCAAACCTACCATTTTGATCACGGGTGGCGTGCATGGCTATGAAACCAGCGGTGTTCATGGTGCACTGAAGTTTCTTGATACCGAAGCGCTAAGCTACACAGAGCATTTCAACTTGGTGGTTGCGCCATGTGTCAGCCCTTGGGGTTACGAAACCATCAACCGATGGAACCCACAAACAATCGACCCTAACCGCTCATTCTATGAAAACAGCCCTTCAGAAGAAGCGGCGAATGTGATGGCTTGGGTAAAAGGTCTGGGAGTGAAAATCTTCACCCATATCGATCTGCACGAAACCACCGACACCGACGAGTCTGAATTCCGCCCTGCACTTGCGGCGCGTGACGGCAAGGAATATGAGCCTGATACGGTGCCAGATGGTTTCTACACCGTTGGCGACACTGACATGCCGAACACGGAATTCCAAACCGCCATCATCAATGAAGTGCGCAAAGTGACTCACATTGCGCCAGCCGATGAAAACGGCAATATCATTGGCACTCCGGTTGAGCAGGAAGGCGTGATTAACTACCCAACGAAGAAATTGGGTTTGTGTAGTGGCTTTACCAATTGCCAATACGGTACGACCACAGAAGTGTACCCAGACAGCCCGAAAGTGACCGACGAAGAATGTAATGATGCGCAGGTTGCTGCTGTTCGCGGTGCGTTAAACTACCTGCTTTCTGTTCGATAACAGCCACTTCAAACGCTCCTCATAATCGCACTCCTTCAATATTGAAGGGGTGTGCTCTTGCCAATGAGACGGTACAGCTGTAAAGCTTCTCGCTACACTGCCATTTTACCCAAGGATGGTGGTGAAAATGCCCAAGAACAAAAATACGTCTAAAGTCATACACTTTATGGAAAACTGCGTGCTGGTACTGATTGTGATCGCCACAATCTATGCTATTGGCGAGGAAATCCATTTAGTCATCGTTAACCGCACCGTATCAGTCGGCGATCTTCTGCTGATGTTCATCTACCTCGAAGTGCTCGCCATGGTGCACAGCTTCTTCGAATCAGGAAAAGTACCCGTTCGCATGCCTCTCTACATCGGAATAGTTGCACTGGCGCGTTACCTTATCCTGGATATGAAAAACATGGATGACTGGCGGATCCTCTCCATCACCATTGCTGGTCTTATCCTCGCGATCACCGTGTTTGTCATCCGAATCGGCCATATCAAATTCCCCTACCCCAAAGTACCGGGTGGCGAGGAGTAGAAAAACGCCTTTTCTGATCGAGTTCGCTCGCATAGCCACAAGAGCATGTTGAAAGCCTCATGTGGCTATGCATAACTGATTTTTCTTAATCCACGCTAGGGGCTGTTGACCTTTGGTGATGATTTTTGCAGCAGTTTGTGGGGGTTTTATGCAAGGCAGAGGCTTCGATGTGTAGC
>NZ_LASY01000159.1:0-13177 GCF_000973155.1 Grimontia sp. AD028
CCTCGAATTGAACGCATTGATGACCTCTGAACTCAAACATCTTCAGGTCGTTTGGGTATACACGCTGACAACAACCAAGACTTTCTTTATCGCAGACATAAAAAAGCCCCCGCATTGGCGAGGGCTGTCATCAAACATTGAGTTAGTCTATCACAACGGGTAACGCAGTATGACTGCCCCACTCACTCCAGGAGCCATCGTAAACCGTGACTTTCCTTCCTAACGCCCATTCCGCTGCGAGCGCAAAGGTACAGGCGGTAACCCCCGAACCACAGGAAGATACATTGGGCAAATCGTCAGAAAGGACAGGCAACAGCAGCTCAGTCAGATCCTCTTTTGACTTGAACTTGCCGTTCTCCGTCAAAGAAGGAAAAGGTAAGTTCTTAGCACCAGGCATATGTCCACTTCGCACACCGGGTCTAGGTTCAGCGACGCTGCCAGAAAAGCGGTCTGCCGGCCGGACATCAACCACATTAAGCGTTCCTGCTTCAATACCAGATAGCAACGCGTTGGCATCAATCACGCCTTCTCTATCTAGATTCGCCTGATATACTTCTGGCTCCGGTGATGTAGGCGCATCTTTGACGATCTCGCCACCAATGGCCTCCCAGGCTGGCATGCCACCATCAAGCAATGCGACATGATCATGTCCCATCACTTTAAACATCCACCATACGCGCGGGGCTGAGAAGATACCTGCAGTGTCATAAACAACAATGTGATCATCAATACTGATACCTAGCGCTCCCACTGCCTTTTCAAATTGTTCTTCTGAAGGCAGCATATGCGGGAGTGAAGAGGACTTATCGTAAATCTCGCCATCAAAGTCGAAATACACCGCGCCGGGAATACGCTTCGTGAACCATTCCGATTTGGCGTTTCTGTCTGTACCTGGCATGAACCAACTGGCATCCACCAGCTTTAACTTTGGTGAATCTAGGTTATCTCTTAACCGCTCCGCACTCACCAGCACTTCATTTCTCTGTAGCAAGTCACTCTCCTTATATCTCACCGTCGTAAGACCCTAGCGAATGGTATAGCATGAGCCAAGTCGCTATTAAATATTAAAAAGGACAATATGTTGTCACGCAGACTAATTGGCGCTGCAATTTTTGCTTTTCCACTATTATGCGCCCCGGTACAAGCTGCTACCGTGTCTTTTTCTCTCGATAATGATGGTGCTCTGGGAACAGACAGAGATTACACCAGTGGTCTTTTCCTGCGTTGGTCTTCTGACCCGGGTGTGATCGGTTACAGTCTGGAAATTGGTTCTCAGATGTGGACGCCGTCAGATATCGAGCTCACTACCCCGCAACCAAATGAGCGCCCCTATGCGGGATTGGTTTACGGTATGGGCCGTGTCTACCACCAAACCGACTTTTACGCGCTAAAAGGGAGTTTGATGTTAGGTACCGTTGGGCCAGACTCCTATGCTGAAGAAGCTCAGTCCATTGTTCACGAAATTGTGGGGTCTCCAGATCCTAAAGGCTGGGCATACCAAATTGATAACGAATTCGTTTATCAGGCAGGTCTCGAAGCGCACCAACTCATCGCCAGAGGACAAATTGGCGAATTTAGCGTATTTGGCCGCGGTCAGGGAGGCAACTTTCAAAGTGAAGTGGCTATTGGTGGCACATACAGAATCGGATTTGATCTATCGAATACCTTTGGCTCAACATCTCTGTTGCCAGGTAACGCCGTCGATGTCGGACTTCTAAGCCAAAGCGACAACGGTATGTTCTTTTTTACCTCGGTCGAAGCCCGATACCGTTTTCATGACATTACGATTGAAGGTGACAAGCCGCCCGAAAATGATGATGTCCACGTTGAGCACGTGCAGGCCGGCGTAACCGGTGGCGTGACCTGGTATTCACGGCATTGGGGAGCAGTGGCATCCGTCACCGCCCACTCAAAACAGTATGAAGAAGCGTCGCGCAACCATAGCGCCTATGCCAATTTCACACTTTTCTATCGCTACTGATTCAAGTAGTACGAAGATAAAGGGCAAGATTTCCTGCCCTTTATCTTGTTATAAGCCTAACTCTTTAACGACCATTTCTAACAGGTAGGTTTCTCTCTCGATAGACAAACCCTGCTTATCGCTATTTGCGATTGTTTCCTTGTTGTGGGCAATCGCTTCATGGATATTTACCCAAAGCGGTCGCATGCCATTTTTTACTTCGTAATCTTCCAGCGAAACTTCACCAAGCTCATCGTCAATGTCACACCAAAAGCAATAAGACAACATATGAACCACATCAAAGTACGGTTTGTGCCAAGGGCGAAACTCCTCATATGCACCAAACGCTCGAATGTTGCGAATGTTCTGAGCACCCGTTTCCTCGCTGAGTTCACGAACCAGTCCCTCTACTTCGTTTTCATGCTCATCAATCCCTCCGCCAGGAAGTGAATAGTCATGATATCGCTCGGTGAACAGAAGAAGGATCTTGTCCTCTTTCACTACAATGGCGCGGGCGGCGCGTCGATGAAAGACAGATTTCTCCTCAAGAGGAAGTACTTCGGGGTGGTAACTGGTTTTTAGAATATTCATAGATAGCAAGTGGACTCGCGGCGATTTGACCTTTTCGAAGACACGCACTCTAACGGGAACAGATAGTCAGAGCAAATAAATGGCTATCACCCAATTCATCTAGAGATGCGAGCCACATAAAGCTTTTTTACTGCTGATAATCGAGTCACTTATTGCTTTTGACGACTGACTTCTTAAAATACGGCCAACCTTAAACATAGATTCTGGTTAGACCACTGAAACCTGCGTCGCAATGGGTAAAAGAAGCACGTTTCTAAACGTTAACTCTCTAATATTCAGTATGTTATGACACCAGATAACGCTGACATTCAGGGTTGAAAGAAAGTCCGACATGTATACATGTAAATTATTACGACAATTAAGTCTCATGATTAAGCCTTAAACTCGTATTTTGTATATAGTTATATTCATCAATAACGCCTTTTTCCTGTCACTTTTTCAACACGGTGTCGGTTAAATCAGTGAGAAACGACCACGAATGATTTTTAACGGAGCAAACATCAATGCTGCAGAAAGTCGCCATTGATAACGTTGAGATCGGCATGTATGTCGAGCAAATTGAATCTCAACGCGCCCGCACAAAGATGAAAAAGCCTGGTTTCATCCGACGACAGGAAACCATTGATAACCTGCGTGAAAAGGGTGTGCTTTTTGTTTATATCGATGCAGACCAAATCACTTCCGACGAAGACATTCAGTACCGCGAAACCAAAGTGGGCAAGCACTCGTCCGTTAAAGGCAATGACGAGTTCGGTGCCGCAAAAGAACTCGTAGACAAATCAAAGAAGCAACTGAGCAAGCTACTCAACGATGTCTATGAGAACAAACCCGTCGACATTGAACCCGTCAAGCAAGTCAGTTCCGATATCGTAGAAAACATTTTCGAGCGCCGAGACGCGGTGCTTTGGATCAGCGGCATACGTGAAAAAAGCGCCTACCTGCTGGAGCATTCCATGAATGTGGCATTCCATTTGGTGAACTTTGGCCGTTATCTGGAGCTTGATCGTCAAACGCTGGAAGAGCTCGCTATTGGTGGGCTTGTACACGATATCGGCAAAATTCTGGTCCGTGATGAAGTCTTAAACAAGCCTGGCAAGCTTAGCGACGAAGAGTTTCTTCACATGAAAGAGCACCAAACACTGTCGCAGCCAGTTTTGGATAGCATGATTGATTTGCCGAAGCTCAGTAGAGACGTCAGCTTGATGCACCACGAAAAGATTGACGGTAACGGCTACCCGAATGGGCTCAAGGGCGATGAACTCACTTTGATTGGGCGCATGTCCTGTATTGTCGATATTTATGATGCCCTAACCGCAGAGCGCTGTTACAAGCCCGCGCTATCACCGTCAGAGGCATTCAAGATTATGATAGGTCTGACACCTTTCCATCTCGACCCTGATCTTCTCAAAAAATTCATCCGTTGCATTGGCTTCTACCCTATCGGATCAGTCGTCGAACTCAGTAACGGTCGCGTCGGATTGGTGTGTAAAGAAAATCCAGATGACTTGATGACCCCAACGGTGAAAATGTTCTATTCCGCGAAAACGGAATCCTTCCGTGAAGTCGAGTACATTGACCTCAAGAAGCGTCCCGATCTCAAAATTATACGCGGCCTGACCGAAGCAAAACTAAAAACGGATTTTGCCGAATTCCGTTGATCGTTCCATTCTTCGCCAATCGCACCACTTCTCTTTTTTATTTCATGACCTAGCCGACAGTTTTTCTTATACTTGTCGGCTCTTTTACTTGTGGAACTGAAACAATGCGTATTTGTGCTGTCGATTTAAAAAGCAACGAAGCAAACATTTGCCTGCTGGAATCTAATCAAGGTCTGTTTGAAGTGCCTGATTGTCGCGCGCGAAAGTTCACGATCACTGATGCGGCAAGTGCCGAGCAGATCCGCAACTTCCAAAAGCAATTCGCCAAGCTGGTGGAAGACTACAAAATCGAAAAAATTGTTATCCGTGAACGTCCTACCAAAGGTAAGTTCGCGGGCAGCGCAGTAGGTTTCAAAATGGAAGCTGCACTGCAACTTCTGGAAGGCGTAGAAGCGGAAGTGTTCAGTTCTTCTGAAATGAAAGCATCACTTAAACGCAACCCTATTCAGGTTTCGCTGAAAGAAGTCGGTCTTAAGCAATTCCAGGAGCAAGCGTTCCTAACAGCTTGTTCTTACCTGAACAAATAATCCCTAAGGTCAACAGACCCTAAGAACTTCAAGGGCTGCAATCGCAGCCCTTTTTGTTTTTTGTTCAAACCTGATCGTCTATTCAGTTCCGTTTCTGGCTAATACCCTTCATTCATGATGATATGTTTATTGAAACTCACATCACGATTCAGATAGAGACATGACGGACAACACGACTTATCAACAAGCCAGACTTTCCCGCGACGCACGCTTTGATGGCTTGTTCTTTACCGCCGTAGTCTCAACCGGTATCTACTGCCGTCCTATCTGCCCTGCACCTTCGCCAAAAGAAGAAAACGTACGCTACTACGCTTCGGCAGTTGAAGCCGCAGCACAGGGCTTTCGACCTTGTCTTCGCTGTCGTCCAGACAGCGCACCCGGTTCACCAGCCTGGTTGGGGAAAGAAACGACATTTCGACGCGCATTGAGCCTGATCCAAGAAGGCTACCTGCATGAACACAGTGTGCCTGAGCTTGCGGAAAGACTGGGCGTTAGCGATCGATACCTTCGCAAACTCTTTACTGCTTCGTTGGGCTGTTCGCCAAAGCAATATGCCCAATACCAGCAGATCCTGTTTGCGAAAAAGCTCTTGCATGAAAGCCAGTGGTCAGTCGCTGATATTGCTTTTGCATCGGGGTTTAACAGCATTCGACGCTTCAACGACTGCTTTCAACAACAATTGTCGCTTTCACCCACTCAAGTTCGCCGTAAAGAGTTGAGAAGTCATGAAGCCATGACCCTCAGCATGAGTTTTCGTCCTCCCTACCACTGGGAGGCTTTTAAACGGTATATGGCACCGCGGATCGTTCCCGGTCTTGAATGGCTAGGCGAAAATAGTTACGGCCGACGTTTTACTGCTCAGGAACAACAAGGCCGTTTCACCGCCACACTAAAGAAAGATAAGAATATTTTTGAGGTGGAAATTGAACTTGAAGATCCCAAGCTGCTCTATCACGTGGTCAACCGCATTCGCCACCTGTTGGATTTGGACGCAAATCCAGAAGTGATTGATGAAGTGATGCGACATGTCGCACCATCGTTCGATGCTAAAGGGCTTCGTATTCCCGGATGCTGGAATATGGAAGAAGCAGGGCTGAGAGCCTATTTGGGTGAACATATTGACCCCATCAAAGACGCATCATTACTTGTCAAAGAGCCTTTCAATAAAGAAGACCACGAACAAGCACCTTTCATGGCGCATTGGTCGGCTATTTGTGAACGCTATAAACACGAACCGTGGCCAGAAGCATCACCAACCCCTTACTTAAACGACGAACAATATACCTATGCACGCTTGCGGGGGTTGAGTCTCCCTGATTTGGCAGGTTTTGAAATAATTAGCCAGAAGTCTGCACTTTCAGCGAAACCGTGGAGAAGCTATCTGGCATTGGCTGTCACAGACCATTTGGCTACAGGAAACGAGAAAGCCATCGCGGGTAACGAATAAGGATATTTCATGAAACAGTACCGATATGAATACGACTCGCCACTTGGCACCATTACCCTTACCGCTTCAGATAAAGGGCTGACCTCCCTTTCACTGCCAGAATATAAATACGATATTCCAGTCTCTGATGAAGAAGTCTTCGCACGTGAACCTTTCGAAACTGCTCTTTCACAGCTGGAAAAATACTTTGCCGGGGAAGCAGTCAAATTTAATGTACCCTTGGATCTATTGGGTACTGCCTTTCAATGCGAAGTATGGGAGGCATTACAATCCATTCCTGCGGGAGAAACCCGAAGCTATGGCGAACTGGCTCTAGACGTTGGTAGACCCAAAGCCTCCCGCGCTGTCGGTGCTGCAAATGGTCAGAACCCTGTAGCGATTATTGTTCCCTGTCATCGCGTCATTGGAAAGAATGGAAAGCTAACAGGATACGCAGGAGGACTGAATGCCAAGGCCTGGCTGCTAAAGCATGAACAGGCCATGGCGAAGTAGCTTAACTCGCTGCCACCAGCACACGTTGAGCCAGCAATTTGATAAACCGAAGGGGCGTAATGCGGTAACCCAAGTGAAGATAAAACCCATGCGCCTCCTCACGGCTGATATGACTGGTTACTTCAATGCGATGGCAATTTTGTTTCTTAAGATATGTCTCAGCATGTTCGAGTAACTGCTTGCCAATGCTCATATCTCGAAAGTTTTCATCAATCACCATGGATGAAATTCTTCCCCAAGGCATATCATCGTGAACCACATCAACGGTATGCACGGCGATAAAACCCACTACCATGTCGCATAGCTCAGCCACAAACAATGCATCCCGCGGCTGGGTCATGATCTTTTCTAAGCGATGCTCGGTGCCTTCGAGTTCAGAAGGGTAGCCAAGGGTATGGCAGAGCGCATTAATGCGCTCTGCATCTTCCAATGTTGCCGGACGAATAATCATCTCCAGCTCCTTTTACTGGTTGTTTGCAGTAGGCATTGCATCTGACACAGAACGCAGGCTCACGCGGCGGTCAAAGAAGTAGCCTTCGCGGTCACCTTCTTTTTCCAATGCCAGTTGATGACCAAATGCGGTTTGAGCCAACTGCGAAGGTGCGACACCCTGCTCAACCAAGTAGTCATAGACAGCCTGAACACGCTGCTGCGAGAGTTTCAAGTTGTACTCTTCATCACCACGCACATCGGCATGTCCTTCCAAATCCCACTGCACATCAGGTTGTTGGCGCATCAACGCTGCCACTTCATCGAGCTGTAACCGGAAATGTGGCTCAATTTCTGATGAATTAGTGCGGAACTGAATATCCATCGCCAGTTCCAGCGCGATTTCTTTCTCGTTCATTTCGGCTTTGAGTTTTGCCAGTTCGATTTCGTTTTCCGCATATAGGGAGCGATAAGTTTCCAATTGCGCGTTTTGCTCGCTGATATCTGCTATCACATTCGCTTGCTGTTCGTTTTGCTCATCGATACTAACCACCTGGCCTATTAAACCGCCCACAACAGCACCAGCGACTGCTCCAACAGGACCACCAATCACCGCCCCCAGCGCAGCACCGCCACCGAAGCCAATCATTTCGGTTGTTTGGTCACGCTGTGTGTGTAGCGTTTGGTCTGCCGCATACGCTGTAGAGACTGTCATAGGGATAACCAGAGAGATTGCAGCCAGAGTTTTATTCATCTTGTTCATTGTTATTTCCTCATCCATTTCAGGTTTCGAAGGGAGAACCCGTTCGTCGTTTCGATGAGGTCATTAAAACAAGGCAAAATGGCACTGGCTGGGAACAAAAAAGGCAATGTTCGGGGCAATTGTGGCAAAAAAATGGCTTTTGCCCTGAATCGGCTTGATCCCCTTTTTCAACGCACGAATTACGGTATAGTCAAACCATCTACTGTTTGATTACCTGAATAAAAATGAAACGTATCGCTATTGTTGAAGACGAACCAGCCATTCGAGAGAACTACGCAGATGTACTGCGTAAACAAGGTTATTCGGTCTCTACCTATGCCAACCGCCCTGACGCTGAAGAAGGCTTTAAGCAACGCCTGCCCGATCTAGCCATTATCGATATCGGTTTAGCAGAGGAAATTGATGGAGGTTTTCAGCTTTGTCAGTCGCTACGAGCCATGTCTGCCACCCTTCCGATCATTTTCCTTACCGCAAGGGACAGCGATATAGACACGGTTGTCGGCCTGCGAATGGGTGCTGATGACTATCTAACAAAAGACATTAGTCTTCCTCACCTGATGGCACGCATTGCCGCTCTTTTCCGTCGCAGCGAACTGTTGAGTCTCGCTTCAACCCAAACAGAATCCTTGTTAGAACGCGATAACCTCACGCTGGATCTCAACCGCATGCAGGTTAAATGGAAAGATCAAACGGTGGATCTGACCGTGACGGAGTTCTGGATGGTTCATGCGCTAGCTAAGCGACCGGGCCACGTGAGAAGTCGTCAGGATTTGATGCAAGAAGCGCATGTGGTCGTCGATGACAGCACCATTACCTCTCACATCAAGCGCATCCGCAAGAAATTCATCGCGCTGGATAACACGTTTGACCATATCGACACTGTGTATGGCATGGGTTATCGCTGGGACAGCACAAAATGAAGTTCATCACCGAAAAGGTGTGGCGCTGGGTGTCAGGCATCCGCACAAAAGTGGTACTGTTAAGCGGCCTGTTACTCTTGCTGCCCTTTATTGGTTACAACTACGTGTGGGAGCTAGAAAATGTGCTCAGGCAAGGTCAGGAACAAACCCTGATGGGATCTGCCCGCGCCTTTTCAATGGCACTGAATCAACAGCCTGAACTGTTCGAACGCCAACAAAACACCAAACCAAGGCTAGAAGAAGGCAAAGACCTCTATGCCCTTGCATTAAAATCTCCCATCGATATCGATGGAGCAACCTTAGATTGGGATCGCTATCAGACGCATCGCGTGAACTATGCAGACGCGCATGTCATTTTCAGCCGAACGCCTTATCAAAGAACCGAACTGAACTTTGATTTGATCATGGCCAGCGATGGAGACGACCTCTACGCCCTGATAGACATCGTCGATAAAACCCCGATACTCAGACGCGAAAATACTGCCAGAATTGACCGCAATGACCACCTAGTGGTCACCTTGACCACTCCGCAAGGAGAGCTAAAACGTTACGCCGTCTCCGCCAAACAAAGCGGCAAAGCAGATATCTATCTCGTTGAAAACACGATCGATGATACGGAGCAAACTTTTCCATCAGAAGCCATCAATGGCTGGTGGCAGGAAACCGCACAAGGGCATGTTATCGAGCTGGCCATCCCTGATTGGTTAGTCGGCGAAAAATTGAGTTTCGCCTACTACGACGTGACCAATCGTTACAATCGCGATATTGAAACCATACTCGCTACGTCAAACCCAAGAAGCGCCGAAACCCTCGGCACTCTGCTTGTCCCCTCCCCAGATATCGAGCGCGTATTGACGCGAATGAACGATGAAAGCTCGAGAGTTTGGGTGGTTGATCAACACGGCCGAGTACTCGCGAAATCAGGCGATCTACAATCTGCCAACGGTGTATGGGAAACCACCATCAAGTATCAGGAAGCGCCAAGTGGATTGATGGGCTGGATTCAAAACAACATTCTCAATCCTTTCTACTACCGATTGCTTGAGCGCCCACCCGAAAAGATCATTGATGCAATGCACAATGCCGCTGTCTTCCGTGGCGTTGAAGCACAGCAGGCATTGATTGGTCGCCCTTACGCAAATTGGCGCCTGACCCCCGATGAAAGCACCACCATTCTTTCCGCGGCTTACCCTGTAAAAGTTGGTGATACCGTCGTCGGAGCTGTCGTCGTGGAAGAAACCACCAAAGGCATTAAAACCCTGCGTAACAAAGCACTGGAGCAACTTTTTAATGTCTTGCTGGCGGTTATTTGTACTGGCGTGGTTGTACTTCTGCTTTTTGGTTCTCACATTTCCCGACGTGTCAGGAAACTGCGTGATGACGCAGAGAGCGCCATCGACTCGCAAGGACGTGTTCTGCATCAGTTGGAACCCGCGACCAGCAAAGATGAAATCGGCGACTTATCCCGTACTCTATCCACCATGGTCACGCGTCTTTCTGACTACAATGCTTATCTCGAGAAGATGTCGTCCAGTTTGTCACACGAGCTAAGAACCCCCGTCGCGGTTGTGCGGTCTTCCCTGGAAAACCTCGCGTTTGTGACTAAAGAAGAGGACCAGCTTCGCTATATCGAACGCGCTCAGGAAGGTGTATCCCGCTTGGCAACCATTCTCTCAAGCATGACGGAAGCGACCCGCTTGGAGCAGAGCTTTGAACATGCCGAGCACACAGAATTTCCGCTCGACAAAGTGGTATCCGGTTGCGTCCAGGGCTACGAGTATGCCTACCCTGGCCAAGGCTTTACTCTGCACATCAAAAATGGCAACTACCAGATGTCCGGCGTACCAGAATACATCGCACAGCTTTTAGATAAGCTGGTTGCCAACGCGGTTGAGTTCCACCAACAAGACACCAATGTCGAAATATACATGCTGATTCACGACAATATGGCTCGCATCACAGTCTCTAACATTGGACCTCAATTGCCTGAAAATATGGGAAATCAGTTACTCGGTTCCATGGTCTCTGTTCGGGAGGAAAAGCATAAATCAGACAAACCACACCTTGGTTTGGGCTTGTATGTAGCCAGATTAGTGGCGGAGTTCCATCAAGGACGGCTCTCTATAACCAATCGACCAGATGGCAAAGGCGTGAACGTTACGGTTTGGCTGCCACTCGCATCTACCCAAACGACCTGAGTATACAATTAGGGAAAACAACAGAAGGAATATCCATGAAACTACATGAGTTTGCACCAGCACCTAACGCACGGCGCGTTAAACTTTTTCTTGCTGAAAAGAAAATAGATATTCCTTCAGTGCATGTCGATATTCGTGGTGGCGAAAACCTAACAGACAAATTCAAAGCAATGAGTCCAAACGGACGCATCCCCTTCTTAGCGTTAGACGATGGCACAACGATCTGTGAGTCCATTGCGATATGCCGTTATTTGGATGCCGCTTTTCCAACTGACCACAGTTTGTTCGGCTCTACGCCAGCAGAGATAGGCAAAGTGGAAATGTGGAACCGAATTGTCGAACTTCAAGGTCTCTTTACTGCCTTCCAAGCATTTAGAAATCTTACTGGCATATACAGTGACCGTGAGCGCTGTGTTGAAGCCTGGGGTGAAGAAAGTAAATTAAGAAACATCGAATTTTTGCCAGTACTGGAAGAGAGACTTTCGCAGTCAACCTATCTGGCCGGGGAGCATTTTTCCGTCGCGGACATTTCCGCTTATATCATGGTAGATTTTATAAAGCACATTGATATTCATATCGATGACAGCATGCCTTCTATTCAGCGTTGGTATAATCAAGTCAGTCAACGAGAAGCATTCATCGAAGCCAACTCGAAATAAAAAGGATTGAAAATATGATTGAGCTCTACACTGCAGGAACGCCGAATGGCTACAAAATATCGATTGCCCTTGAAGAAATGGGGCTGCCTTACGAGTACCACGCGCTTGATTTGATGGCCGCAGATCAGAAGAAACCTGAATATCTGGCGATTAACCCCAACGGACGTATTCCAGCGATTGTTGATAAAGACAACGATGACTTCGCAGTTTTCGAGTCAGGTGCAATTCTTATTTATCTCGCAGAAAAAACGGGGAAATTCCTCCCTACCGAACCAAAGAAGAAAAGCCAAGTGCTGCAATGGTTGATGTTCCAGATGGGTGGTGTTGGGCCAATGATGGGTCAGGCTAATGTATTCTATCGTTACTTCCCTGAGAAAATTCCTGCTGCGATAGAGCGCTACCAAAACGAAGGGCGTCGCCTGTTCGAGGTCATGAATGGTCAATTGGCCAATAATCGTTATTTGGCTGGTGACGAATACACAATTGCAGATATTTCGACCTGGCCATGGGTTCGTATTCATGAATGGAGTGGCGTCGATATCTCCGGTCTTGAGCACTTGCAACGCTGGGTTGATGAGTTGGCACAAAGACCAGCTTGCCAGAAAGGTTTATTGGTTCCTCCTCCATCTAATCTGTCAGACGAAGAGAAAGCAAAACAAATCTCTAAGATGGTAACGAAGTAAAATCTCTCTTCTCCAGAAACAGTAAAGCCGTCCCGAAGGACGGCTTTTTAAATTTCTTTCACGTACTCGATAAACACTTGGTCGCCTGAATATTCGACCTTGGCAATGGTGCCATCAACGGTTAAAGAGGTTCTTACCACGATGGGGCCGTTGTTCATGATGTTTTTGTTGTCTTTTAGACTGGGTAGTGAGCTACCAGGATCCAACCCCATCTCTTTACAGAAACGGAAAACGAAGTTTCGATCCATTGGAACATCACCGCGCATGGTCTTTGAGAAGTCCAACTGACTCACTCCAAGGCGTTTGGCCATCTCAATTTGGGTGATTCGTAATTTCGCTTTGTAAGACATCCACGCGTCATAAAGTGTCTGCCTGTCATGATAGGTAAATTCCATAAATCCCCGCTTGTTACCTACCTCTCCATAGACAAAATCATAACGGTGAAGCGCTTTCTCAATGTCAGCGAGGCGTAAGTGCGGCGTAAACACTTGTCGAAACTGGTGCTCTTCGCTATGTTATCGCCCTGCCTGGTCGTTCATTTCATTCTGGGCACATTATGACAAAGAGAGAGTTACTATGAGCCACAACCTTGCATTGCTGCCACCTGATGAAAAACAAAAAATTGAACTTGATAAGCAAGCAGCTTATTCGGTATGGCAGGTGAAAAATGCGCTGGCTGAGAGAAGCGTTCTTGCACAACAGGCAAGAGACATTTCAGATGAAAATGAACGCGCGCATTTTGTAGATTGCGTAGATAAGTATTCAAAAATAATGGGGCTCTAAAGCCCCATTTTTCCATACCCGCTTAGGGGCTGTTGACCTCTGGTGATGATTTTTGCAGCAGTTTGTG